>NZ_CABQXJ010000007.1:0-71979 GCF_902468165.1 uncultured Intestinibacter sp. | reverse complement strand
TTGCCACTGACAAATGTTTATAATAAAAAAGTATTATTTATAACTAGTTCTCTAACAGATGGTGGGGCTGAAAAAGTAATGTCTATCTTATCATCTCAGTGTGCAGAATTAGGTGCTGATGTAACATTAGTAGCGTTACGTGATAAAAAACACGTATATAAAATATCTGATAAAGTAAATTTTATACAGATAAAAACAAAATATAAAAATTCACTAATAAAAGTAATAGAAAGATGTATAATTTTAAGAAAAGTACTCAAAAATTGTGAAGCAAAGACTATAATTTCATTTTTACCAATCAATACATTATATGTAATGATTTCTAAGATTGGATTAAAAAGAAAGTTAATTATATCTGAACGAGCAAATCCTAATAGAAGTATATTTGAGCCCAATATATCATTAAAAGATAGAATAGGTATTTTTATTTTTAGAAAGTTACGTTTATATAGTTTTGCAGATTGGATTGTTTTTCAGACTCCAGATGCGAAATCATATTATAGTAAAAAAATGCAAGAAAAAAGTTGTATAATAGTAAATCCATTAAATACTTCTGATTTACCATATAGGTATAAAGGTGAAAGAAGTAAAATAATAGTTGCAGCAGGGAGGCTTTCAGAAGAAAAGAATTTTTCTATGCTAATACAGGCATTTAGTGAATTTCACAAGGTTTACAATGATTATAAATTAATAATATATGGTGAAGGAAAGTTAAGGTCAGAATTAGAGAATCAAATTAAGGAAAATAATCTAGAACACCATATAAGTATGCCAGGATTTGTTGATGATTTATCTAACAAGATTAATAATGCTTCTATGTATATCTCTACATCGAATCATGAGGGAATATCTAATTCTATGATAGAGGCATTAGGAATGGGAATACCAACAATTGCAACAGACTGCCCTGTTGGCGGTAGTAGAATGTTTGTAAATACAGATAAAACGGGTATTTTAATTCCAATGAATGATCATAAATCATTATTAAAAGCAATGATAAAAATAGTATCAGATTCAGAGTATAGAGAAAAGATATCATTAGGAGCAGAAAAAATACGTGAGAAAGTATCAGGGAAAGATATTAGTCTTAAATGGCTTGATTTAGTTGAATAGTTTTATATAAATTAAAGTATTATATTATATATAAGAGATATTTTTATAGAATATATAAAAATCAAAGGAACTATACTATTAATGAGAGTCATAGATTTAAATCCTATATATGTATATTTAAGTTTTTTTATTGCTTCACTCATAGTATATATAGCTCTATACTTGTTTTAAGACAAGTATTAGATTATTTAAGACATAGAAAATATTTTAACATAGTAATCAGATGGGTAGATATAAAAATAGAAAATTATAAAAAGAAGTTAAAAGCAGTGAGTATTTTAGGTAATATAGTATTTTTAGGAGTACCACTTCTAACTACAGGAACATGAAATGGAGATGCTTTGGAATATATTATTTAAAATAAGAATAAAAAATTTCTTATTGGCAGTATTTACGGGAGATACTATAACAGTAGCTATAGTGCTAGGATATCTATGAATATATTATAAGATTCTATTGGAAAGCTAATAATATCTTTATTATTAGTTTTAGTATGAATTATCCAATTAATGTTTAAAGATGTCAACATAGAAAACTAATGGATATAAAATAAAATAAAAGAATTAGAATTGATAATATTAGATTGTGAAATAATATTATCATTGTATAATATGGATAAAGGATGGTAACTTTTTTGCTACTACCTTAAAAATAAAAAAAATTAATCGTGGGGGAATGAAATGAGCAAAAGAGTAAGAAAAGCAATAATACCAGCAGCTGGTCTTGGTACAAGATTTTTACCAGCAACTAAAGCACAAGCGAAGGAAATGTTACCAATAGTAGACAAACCAACACTTCAATACATAATAGAAGAAGCAATTGAATCAGGAATAGAAGAAATATTAATAGTAACAGGAAGAAGTAAAAAATCTATAGAAGATCACTTCGACCGTTCTGTTGAATTAGAACTTGAACTTGAGCAAAAAGGTAAAACTGAAATGCTAGAAATGGTTCAAGATATATCAAACATGGTAAACATTCACTACATAAGACAAAAGGAACCAAAAGGATTAGGACATGCTGTGCATTGTGCTAAGAGTTTTATAGGAAATGAGCCTTTTGCAGTTTTACTTGGAGATGATATAGTAGATGCGGAAACTCCATGTTTAAAACAAATGATAGATGCTTATGATGAATATAAGACCTCAATATTAGGTGTACAAGAAGTTGCAAAAGAAAATGTGGACAAGTACGGAATATTAGATGTTAAATATATTGAAGACAGAGTATATAAAGTAAAAGATATGGTTGAAAAGCCATCTGTGGACGATGCACCTTCTAATATAGCGATACTTGGAAGATATATAATAACTCCTGAGATATTCAATATATTAGAAACTCAAGAAGAAGGTAAAGGTGGAGAAATCCAATTAACTGATGCTCTTCAGACTTTAGCAACTAAGGAAGCTATATATGCATATAACTTTGAGGGAAGAAGATATGATGTTGGTGATAAGTTAGGATTCTTAGAGGCAACTGTAGATTTTGCATTAAAAAGACCTGAGCTTAGAGATGATTTTGAAGCATTTATAAAAGAAAAAGCAATGAATATATAAAAATAGATATAAGGTTTAAAACTAATTATAAAACTTTATAATAAATATATTAAGACCTCTGGAAGTTATAAAATTCAGAGGTCTTACTTTAGAAATAATTTTTAAAGGGATATATACTACTTGAGGGGGTGGATAAAATATATATATTAAATTTTATTAGAGGATTTTGTATGGCATTAGCTGATAGTATCCCAGGTGTATCAGGAGGTACTATTGCGTTCATACTTGGATTTTATGATGAGTTTGTAAGTTCATTACACAACTTAATATCGGGGAGTAAAGTAGAAAGAATTAATGCATTAAGGTTTTTAACTAAGATTGGGATAGGATGGGCTACTGGATTTATATTATCTGTAATCTTTATAACTGCTATATTTGAAAAGAATATTTATGAAATAAGTTCTTTATTTTTAGGGTTTATAATAGCCTCTATACCTTTGATAATTAAATCAGAAAAAAGAACATTGTCAGAAGGGAAAAATATCATATTTTTATTAATCGGAATTGTTGTAGTATTTACAATGACATATTTTAACCCAATAAGTAGTAGTGGAAGAAGTTTTTCGATTAAAGCTGAAAATTTAGGATTGATATTTGGAATATATATTTTCTTGTCTGGTATGATTGCTATATCAGCAATGGTTTTACCGGGAATATCAGGCTCTACTATTTTATTAATCTTTGGACTTTATACTCCGATTCTTAATGCTATAAAGGGTATACTAAAATTAAATTTTGAATACTTACCAGGGATTGTTATCTTCGGAAGTGGTATCTTAATTGGTGTTTTACTAACTATAAGAAGTGTTAGATATTTGTTGAGAAAGTTTAGGTCACAAACTATATACTGTATTATTGGTCTTATGATTGGGTCTATATATGCAGTTATTATGGGGCCATTATCACTAGAAGTTCCACAATCGCCAATGAATTTAGAAAGTTTTAATATAATATTTTTTGTTATAGGATGCATATTAGTTCCAGCATTAGAAATGCTTAAAGTATTATTAAAAAGTAAAAGTGATGATTTAGAGCAAGATACTCATATAGAAGATATGATTTAAAAATATAATATAAATTATCAAACAATAAATATAGAAGTTTTATTATTTATACTTCTTAACTTCTAAAAAAATATAAAAAATATTCTATATTTGACTCTAAAAAAACAATGTGCTAAAATTTAATTAACAATGAATAATTAATTAACGGTGTCATGAAGATACTTGCACTCTACAAGTGCGTGTATTTTTATGGCATTTTTTGTTTTATAAAAGAAATAAGGGGTGGGAATTATGAGTATGAAAGAATTTTTAAAGGAAAATGAGAGATATTGGGCTGACAGGGCAGAGGGATATTGCCAAGTTAATATAGGGGAGTTAAAAAGCGATAAAAAATTAGAATGGATAGATATTATAAAATCTAATGCACCAGTTTTCGCTGGGGATAGAAGACTAAAGGTATTGGATATAGGATGTGGACCAGGATTTTTCTCAATAATATTAGCATCTGCTGGGTACGATGTGACTGCTGTTGATTATACTGAAGAGATGTTAAACAAAGCGAGAGAAAACGCAGGTGATTTGAAGGATAAGATTAAGTTTAGAAGAATGGACGCACATAATCTGGAGTTTGGAGAGGGAGAGTTTGATTTAATTGTAACTAGAAATCTTACTTGGAACCTTAAAGATCCAGAAAAAGCTTATAAAAGTTGGTATAAGGTATTGAGAAATGGCGGAAAGATGATAAATTTTGACGCTAATTGGTATTTACATTTATTTGATGATGAAAAAAGAAGAGAATATGAATCTGATAGAAAGAATGTGGAGCTTTCTGGAATGGAGGACCACTACACATGCACAGATATAGATTCTATGGAAGATATAGCTAGACAACTTCCACTTAGCAAGATTCAAAGACCTGTTTGGGACAAGATTGTTTTAGATAAAATAGGTTTTAAAAATATACAAATAGACCAAAATATTTGGACAAAAACTTGGAATAAAGAAGAAAAATTAAATTATGGTTCTACACCTATGTTTATGATAATTGGGGAGAAATAAACAAATAAAAAATACATCAACTTAAAAGGGATATATGGAGGCGATTTAAATGAATTTAGTAGATAGAATAGAAAGTTATTGGTCAAAGAGAAGTAATGATTTTTCTGACTTAAGAATAGAAGAGTTAAACAGCGATAAGAGACAATTATGGCAAGATGAAATAATATCAAACTTACCAGATAAAGAACATTTAAAAGTATTAGATGTTGGGTGTGGACCAGGATTTTTCTCTGTTATATTAGCATCTTTGGGGCATGATGTTGTTGGGATTGATTTGACAGAATCAATGATAGAAAAAGCTGGGGAAATAGCTGATATGCTAAATTATGATATAGATTTTCAGGTTATGAATGCACAAGAGTTGAGTTTTGATGATGAGGAATTTGATGTAGTTATTTCTAGAAATTTGACATGGACATTACCTGATATAGAAAAGGCTTATAAGGAATGGTACAGAGTTTTGAAAAAAGATGGAGTGCTTTTAAACTTTGATGCCGATTATGGACATGTTTCATTAAAAGAAGAGATGAAATCGCTAGGAAAAGAACATGCTCATAATATGATGGATTCTAAGTTAGTAAAGGAATGTGATGATATTAAGCAAGAACTAGAAATAAGCAAAAAACATAGACCTCTATGGGATGAAAAATACCTACAAGAAATAGGTTTTGAATCATGTAAAACCGACTGTGAAGTAAGCGGAAGGATTTATAAAATAAAAGATGATTTTTATAATCCAACGCCTATGTTTAAAGTCTGTGCAGTTAAAAATATATAAAAGTTAGTTAAAAATAAATTAGTTAAAATAAACATAAAATATATGCAAATAAATATATAAATATAAGGTAAATAATAAAATATTTTACATATTAAAAAAAGCAGTGCGAAAATTTTACACTGCTTTTTTTGATGCAATTTTATATAATAGAAGTTGTGGAAATTATAAATTTTTAATAAAATTAAATTAAATAGGAGGATATTGGAAATATTTATGAAAGCTAATCATTTAAGAACGAAAAAAATGCTGATTTATGGCGAGCTAGAAAAGTACAGGATACTAGCAGAATCATTATTAGTAGGATTATTAGTAGGACTAGTGATAGTAATGCACAGGCTTATTTTATCAAATGTGTTTTCTCTGTTCAAAAAGTTCTATAACATGGGTAGAGAAAACTTTATCTATATACCACTTATATTTGCAGTACTGATATTTCTGGGATATATCGTAGGAAAATCTGTAAAGTTAGACCCTATGATAACTGGTAGTGGTATACCCCAAGTTGAGGGAATATTACTTAGAAAGCTAAAGCAAAAGTGGTATAGTGTTTTAGTTTTAAAATTTGTAAGCGGTCTTGTCTGTTTGGGGACAGGTTTATCACTAGGGAGAGAAGGTCCATCTGTTCAAATTGGGTCCTGTGTTGGAGAAGGTTTTGCTGAAACGACGAAAAAAATGGACAATGAAAAGAAATATTTTATAACATGTGGGGCGAGTGCAGGGCTTGCTGCAGCGTTTAATGCACCTATGGCAGGTGTTATGTTTTCGCTAGAAGAGGCGCATAAAAACTTTTCACCAATCGTTCTTCTTTCGGCTATATCGGCATCACTTGCAGCTGATTTTGCATCTAAAAACTTCTTTGGATTAAAACCATCATTGAACTTCCAACAATTATCAGCAATGCCGTTAAAATATTATTGGGCATTATTAATTTTGGGAGTTGTTGTAGGAATTAGTGGAACGATTTTTAATAAGGGGTTATTAATATCTCAAATATTATATAAAAAGACAAACTTATCTATAGAAATGAAGTGCATTATACCGTTTATAATAACTGGTATAGTTGGACTTACACTACCATCATTATTAGGTGGCGGGCATGATTTAATAATGAGTTTACAAAATTTAAATATATCGACGAAATTATTAGTATTTTACATAATAATTAAATTTATATTTACTTTTATATGCTTTGGTTCTGGAGCGCCAGGAGGTATATTCTTCCCATTATTAACTTTAGGTTCTTTAGTTGGAGATTTAGTAGGTATTATAATGGTTACTTACTTCAATATCCCATCACATTATTTATTAAACTTTATAGTAATAGCAATGGCTGGGCATTTTGCAGCTATAGTAAAATCGCCAATAACAGCGATTATATTAATATCTGAGATGACAGGTTCACTTAATCACTTACTTTCTCTAGCAGTTGTGTCATTAGTTGCTCTTTTAGTTTCTGACTTATTAAATACAAAACCGATTTATGAGGCATTATTAGATAGAATTTTACAAAGTAATCATCTTTCTTTGGAAGGAAGTTATAACAAAAAGACATTAGTTGAGGTTTCTGTAGAGTTGGGAAGTGTAATGGATAACAATTATATAAAAGATGTTGCATGGCCAGAGGGGTGTCTAGTTGTATCAATACTTAGAGGTGAAAAGGAAATAATACCTTGTGGGTCGACTCTACTTCTCGCTGGTGATTTGGTGACTGTTATGACAAATGAAAAAACAGCTCCAAATGTGCTAGATGATATAAGCAAGAAGGCTAGTTGTTATTAATTTTTGCTAAAATAAAATTATATTTATGAAAGTGCTTATTTTGATGTATTTTTATATCAAAATAAGAGAACAATTAAATAAGGATATTTTTGATCGTATATTTGATATAATATGATGATGTAGATAATTTGATAAAATCACGACAGTATATTTTTATATTGTCGTGATAATTTTTAATACATTAAGGTGGAAAATATGATAGATATAGATAATTTAAATAAAAATCAGCAAATAGCAGTAAATCATGTCGATGGACCATGTATGGTATTGGCTGGGCCAGGGTCAGGAAAGACAAGGGTAATAACTTATAGAATTGTGAATATGGTCATGAACGAAGGTATACCACCGACTAGAATCCTTGCGATAAGTTTTACAAAGGCATCTTCAATCGAGATGAAAAACAGAGCCTTAAGTATATGCAATGATTTTAGAATGAATAAGGTAACTTTCGGTACGTTTCATGCGGTATTTTTCAGGATTCTTAGAAAATTTGAAAAGATGAATTTAGATAGTATTTTGGACGAAAAGACAAAACGTTTCGCACTTAAAGGGATTTTAAAAAGTCTAAATGTAGAAAATGGAGAAGATGATGAGCTTATAGGCCAAGTTATAAATGAAATCTCATATGTAAAAAATGAGCTTATGGATAAAGCTGATTTTCACTCTGAAGTACTTACAAAAGACGAATTTATAAATACATACAATATGTATGAAAATTATAAAGATGAAATCAAAAAAATAGACTTTGACGATATGTTAATCAGAACATACTACTTATTACAAAACAATCCGCAAGTGCTTGAAATTGTGAGAAATGTATACAAATATATTTTAGTAGATGAGTTCCAAGATGTTAACAAAGTTCAGTTTGAAGTTTTAAAATTAATTGCGGGTGAAGATAAAAATATATTTGTAGTGGGAGATGAGGACCAAAGTATATACGGATTTAGAGGTTCAAGACCAGATTTCTTACTTAAATTTAAAGACTACTTTAAAGAGGCAAAAGAAGTCAGACTAGATATAAATTATAGGTCAAAATCAGAAATAATAAGCACTGCAAATAGATTAATTGACAAAAATCAAAATAGATACAATAAAGTTATCAAATGTGCCCAAGATGAAAAGGGAAATGTGGAATATTTAACTCCAAAAGATTCGGAAGATGAAGCTATACAAATAGCTAAGGATATACTAGAAAAGGTAAAAGAAGATTATGTTGAGTATGATGATTTTGCTGTAATATACAGAACAAATATCCAGTCGAGAGCATTGGTAGATGTATTTATGGATATGAGGATTCCATTTGTAATTAGAGATTCTGTCGTTACGATATACGACCATTGGGCAGCAAAAGATATATTATCATACTTAAGATTATCAATTGACCCAGATTCAAACCAAGACTGGATAAGAATAATCAACAAACCGTTTAGATATATATCTAGAGAAAGCATAAACTCAGTAAAAGATGAAAAATTCTTATTAAATGCTTTAATAACGAAGTGTAACTTACACCAAAAACAAGTAAAAACAATAACTGACTTAGAAATAGATTTAAGTTATTTAAAAGCATTATCGCCAAAAAATGCAATTTCTTATATAAGAAGTACGCTAGACTATGATAAGTATATATTAGATTATTGTATGAATAGAAAAATAAAACCAAATGGCTTAATCGAAATACTTAACGAGGTTGAAAGTTCTTCATCAAACTTCCAAACTATCGAAGAATATCTAAATCATATAGAAAAAGTAAAAGAAGAATTACAAGAAAATCAAAAACACAAAGAAGTAAATGGAGTAATATTTACAACTATGCACAGTGCAAAAGGTTTAGAGTTTGACAATGTGTATATAATCGGAGTAAACGATGGGACTATACCTCATGAAAAGTCATACGATATAGAAGATGATGAAAAACGAGATGAACAAATAGAAGAAGAAAGAAGACTTATGTATGTTGCTATTACTAGGGCTAAGGATAGATTATGCATAAGCTGCCCACAAAATAAATATGGTAAAAAAGTATCTATTTCTAGATTTATAAACGAAATAGAAGAACCACTAAACTCTGAATTAAAGCAAGTTAGCGTTGGAGATAAAGTATATCACAGCACCTTTAAAGAGGGAAAAATAATAGAAAAGAAAAATAACATGATAACTGTAAAATTTAAAAATTCTACAAAGACTTTAGACTATAAAATATGCTTAAGAAAGAAAATTATAAGAATAATATAAGAATATTAAGAATAATATAAAATAAATAAATTAAAATTATTTAAAATAATTGACAAAAATGGGAAATATATCTTATAATTAGTATTAATTTAATACAAATAATTCTGTGAAAAAGAAAGTAGCATAAATATAAATTAAAGCGAGCTGAGTATGGTGTGAGTCAGCAATGGAGTTTATTGTGAAGAGAGCTTTGGAGAAGACTATCTGAAATAACAGTAGGATAGGAGGTATGCCTGCCTTAAAGGCTTGAGTGGATAATTAAAATTTTATTTTTGATTATCAAAAAGAGTGGTAACGCGGTAAATCGTCTCTTAGTTTTTTAACTAAGGGACTTTTTTTATACAAATTTTTATATAGGAACAAGGGGGAATTAATAATGAAATTAAAAAAATTATTAGCAACAGGATTAGCAGCAATGATGGTTATGGGATTAGTTGGATGCAGTAGTTCATCAGGAAGTTCTAGTACTCAAACAGATAAGTTACAACAAATAAAGGATGCAGGAGTATTGAAAGTAGGTACAAGTGCTGAATATTCTCCATATGAATTCCATAAAGTTGTAGATGGAGAAGACAAAATCGTTGGATTTGATGATTTCGTAGTTCAAGAGATTGCAAAAGATATGGGAGTAAAAGTTGAATACGAAGATATGGACTTTGATGGTTTATTGGGAGCATTACAAGCTGATAAAGTTGATATAGTTTTAGCTGGTATGACACCAGATGAAAAAAGAAAGAAAAGTGTGGACTTCTCTGAAATATACTACACAAATAGCAATGTTTGTATAGTTGCAAAAGGTAAAGAAGATTCTATAAAAAGTTCAGATGATTTGAAAAAATTAAAAGTAGGGGTACAAAAAGGAACAACTCAAGCGGATTATGTTACTAATACATTAGGAATAACTGATGTAACTCAATTAAAAAGAATACCAGATTTAATGTTAGAACTTCAAAACGGTAAAATAGATGTTATAGTTACTGGTAAAGCAGTTGCTCAAATAAACGTTAAAAAATACGACCATATAGCAATATGCAAAACAACAGTAGGTGATGATGTTGCAGAAACTGCTGCTGCAGCAGTCAAAAAATCTAGTAAAAATGTTGATAATACTTCATTCTTAAAATCTATAAATGACACTATAAAAAGATTAGAAGATAGTGGAGATATGGATAAATACATGGAAGAAGCTTTAAAATTAGCAGAATAATAGGCAATTAAATTAGGAGATGTGATTATGGATTTTAGTATATTAAATGGATACTATGGGGTACTTTTAGAAGGTACTAAATATACTATCTTAGTATCATTAGTATCTTTAGTAGTAGGATTTGTACTTGGCTTATTGATTTGTCTAATGAAAATGTCAAATTTTAAAGTTCTAAAGCTTTTATCTAGTGCTTATGTACAAATATTAAGAGGAACACCTTTATTTGTTCAAGTTTTTATTATTTATTTTGGTTTACCACAAGTAGGTATAGATTTCCCAGATATAGGGCCGATATCATCTAAATTTATCGCAGGTGCATTTGCATTATCAATAAACTCAAGTGCATATATAGCAGAAATATTTAGATCAGGAATACAATCAGTTGATAAAGGGCAAATGGAAGCTAGTAGATCATTAGGTTTAGGATATACAGATACTATGAGATTTGTAATAGTACCACAAGCTGTTAAAAACGTATTACCAGCATTAGCAAACGAATTTATAACATTAGTAAAAGAATCATCAGTTCTTTCAGTTATAGGAACTCAAGAAATCATGTTTAAAGCAGGTATAGTCGTTACAGCAGTTTATAGACCTATGGAACCATATATAGCTGCAGCAGTTATATATCTTGTATTAACAACAATATTATCAAAATTAGTTGGTATATTAGAAAAAAAACTAGCTAAATCAAATTAATAAGGGAAAGTGATAAAATGATAAATATAAAGAATTTGCATAAATCATTTGGAGATTTAGAAGTAATAAAAGGTATTGATTTAGAAATCAAAAAAGGTGAAATAGTAACAATAGTTGGACCAAGTGGTTCTGGAAAAAGTACAGTACTTAGATGTATGAACTTATTAGAAGTTCCAACAAAGGGGCAAATAATATTTGAAGGAACAGATATTACAGATAAAAAAGTGAATATTGATGAAATTAGACAAAGAATAGGTATGGTATTCCAAAACTTTAATCTATTTCCTAACATGACTGTTTTAGACAATATTACTTTGGCACCAATGAGATTAAAAAAATTAAGTAGAGAAGATGCCAACAAAAAGGCAGAGATATTACTTGAAAGAGTAGGATTATTAGATAAAAAAGACTCTTATCCATCACAATTATCAGGTGGTCAAAAACAAAGGATAGCAATAGCTAGAGCATTAGCAATGGAACCTGATATGATGTTATTTGATGAGCCTACATCAGCTCTTGACCCAGAAATGGTAAAAGAAGTTTTAGATGTTATAAAGGAATTGGCAGAAGATGGTATGACAATGGCTATAGTAACACATGAGATGGGATTTGCCAAAGAAGTATCAGATAGACTGTTATTCGTAGATGGAGGAAAGATAATTGAAGACGACAAACCAGAAGTTGTTTTCGAGCATCCAACACACGAAAGAGCAAGAGAATTCTTCTCAAAAATATTATCATAAACAGAAGGAGGTTATTAAAATACTAATCGATTAATATTTTAATAACCTCCTTTTCTTTTTAGTTATAGATTTTATTAAAAATCTAAGTCAGTTATATATTAACAATATACTCCTTTTTCGAAGTAATCTTTTATTTCTTGTGAATCATTAGTTTTACCTAAAGCTAACATAAGTTTTATTCTAGCTTTTTGACCTGGTAAATCTCCGCCGAATATACATCCTATATTTTTTAAATCACGTCCAGAACCTAAGTAACCGTAAGAATCATAAACTCTACCAGTTAAACATCTTGAAACTAGTACTACTTCTACACCTTTTTCTCTAGCGTATTCAATACCTCTAAACATTTCTGGTGGTATATTTCCTCTACCCATACCTTCGATTACTATACCTTTATATCCGCTATCAGCAGCGAATTTTATTAAATCATCGCCCATATCAAGACCTGACTTGAATAAAGCAACTTTTGATTCAAATTTATCAGTATCTATAAACGTCTTTTTAGATGCATCTTTTAATAATAAAAGTTGGTTACAGTCTATTATACCTAAAGGACCGTGAGCTGGTGATTGGAAAGTATTTAATGAAAGTGTATCTGTTTTTGTAACTTCAGATGCAAGAAGGATCTCGTTGTTCATAGCAACAAGAACACCTTTACCAACAGCAGAATCTGATATTGCCGTACAAACTGCTGCAGATAAGTTGCTAGATCCGTCGTATCCAAGTTCAGAACTACTTCTCATAGCTCCAGTAACGACTATAGGTTTTTCAGTATTTATAACTAAATCTAAGAAATATGCAGTTTCCTCTAAACTATCCGTACCGTGAGTAACAACAACACCGCATATATCTTCTCTTTCTAATAGATTATTTATATAATGTTTTAATTCCATTAATTTTTCAAAGCTCATGTGAGGGCTTGGTATTTCATCAAAATTGTGACCTTCTATTGTAGCAACTTTGTTTATGTTAGTTGCTAAAGATAATATTTCTTCTCCAGATAAACTAGGTATAGCCGCTCCAAGTTCTGGATCTATTGTCATAGATATTGTTCCACCAGTGAAAACAACAGCTACTTTTTTCTTAATTGGCATAATGCACCTCCGAATGTCAAATATAATTACATTTAATATTTTATAATATGTTTTCAATTATGTACATCTTTTATATTTGGGATTAATGCTTGATTTTATACCGATAGATGATAATTTAATTATTTTTTTGTTTTTACATAATAAAATTAGAAAATATGACACTTATTAATTAAAAAATTAAACAAATAGGCGAAAATTCCGTAAAAAATAAAGTTTACACGTAGGAAAATGATTGCAAAGGCTTTAAAATTAAAGCATTATTAAATAACAACATAACAATTAAAGTTATTTATCCTTTATACAATCAAGACGAAATAAATAAAGACTACAAAGACACGATAATAATAAATACCTTAAATAATAAAAAAATAAAAATAAATTTAGTTGGAATAGATTTGAATGAATGTATAGACTATATTTCTAATCATAATATTACATAAAAAAATAGAGAAGTGATAAACACTTCTCTATTTTTAATAGCAAAAAAAGAGCCAGGGGAAGCTCTTTTTTTAAGGGGTCAAACTGATTCCGTTTCAATTTAACAATAATAAATAATATAAAGTCTATTCTCAAAAGGGGTATTCGAATAGAAATATTAGTATGGCTATCTGGGGGATAACCTTAAATTTATAATAGCAAAATTCGACATAAAAAT
Source organism: uncultured Intestinibacter sp. (assembly GCF_902468165.1). Classification (NCBI taxonomy): domain Bacteria; kingdom Bacillati; phylum Bacillota; class Clostridia; order Peptostreptococcales; family Peptostreptococcaceae; genus Intestinibacter; species uncultured Intestinibacter sp. The sequence continues at coordinate 58,054 of NZ_CABQXJ010000007.1, read as the reverse complement.
CAAATGGTATTTTTTGGTAATTAGAAAAATCGTAATTTTATATAGTATTACCAATACTTTGATAATTATTTATTATTAAAATATAAAATATTAAGAAAAAAATAAAATCATAACACAGAAATTAATTGATTGGAAAAAACTATACAGAAATGCTAGGGAATAAATTTAAGTGAATTTATTTACAGTCAAAAGATAATATTTTTAATCCTAAAACCTTAAAAATTAAAGGCTTTAATGGTATAATATATAAGTCATTCAGATAGATTAGATTTTTTATCTAAAAGCTCGAATATAAACGAATTATTGTATAAATTTATATAAATATTTGATAAAAAGGACGGTGTAGTAATATGGAAATTTATTTAGATAATAGTGCAACAACAAAACCATATCAAGAAGTTGTCGATAAAATGGTTCTAGCTCTTACTACTCAATATGGAAATCCTTCATCTATACACAAAAAAGGTATAGAAGTTGAAAGAGAAATAAAAGAAATAAGAAGAAACATAGCGAGAAGTTTAGGTGCTAAAGAAAATGAAATATATTTCACATCAGGTGGTACTGAATGTAACAATACCATCATAAGAAGTGTGGCAAGATTAAATAAAAAGACTAAAAACCACATAATATCAACAGTAATAGAGCATCCTTCAGTTTTAGATACTCTTAAAGATTTAGAATCAGAAGGATTTGAAGTAACATATTTACCAGTTGATAAAGATGGAAAAATATCTATAGAAGATTTAAAAAATGCAATTAAAAAAGAAACTATATTAGTATCTATAATGCATGTTAATAATGAAATCGGAACTATACAACCTATAGAAGAAATCGGAAAATACTTAAAATCTTTAGACGAAAAAATATATTTACATGTAGATGCGGTACAATCTTATGCAAAAATTAAGTTTAGACCATCAAGATATAATATAGATTTTATGAGTGTAAGTGGTCATAAATTACATGGTCCTAAGGGAATTGGATTTATGTATGTAAAAGAAAACAACAGAATAAAACCGCTTCTTACTGGTGGAGGACAAGAAATCGGAATAAGATCAGGAACTGAAAATGTACCAGGAATATACGGAATTGGTGAAGCTGTTAAAGTTATAAACAAAGATTTAGAAGGGACTATAGACAAAATAAGAGAACTTAGAGATCTTTTAAAAGAAGAAATATTAGCTAATATAGATGATGTTAAAATAAATACACCTGAAGATGGTGTCTGTCATGTTTTAAATGTTTCATTTAGAGGAGTTAGAGGAGAAGTTCTTCTTCATTATTTAGAACAAAAAGAAATCTATGTATCTACAGGGTCTGCATGTTCTTCTAAGAAAAAGGGAAGTCATGTACTAAATGCTATAGGTTTAACTCCAGAAGAAATTGAAGGAGCTATAAGATTTAGTTTAAGCGATTTAAATACAAAAGAAGAAATACTAGAAACTATTAAAGTTTTAAAAGAATCTGTATCAGATTTAAGAATGATAATAGGAAGAAGAAGATAGTATATAAATAAAATCTAGAAATAGAGTAAAAATAAAGAGGAAGATAATTAAAAGAAAGGAGTATGCCAGGATAATAATTTTGGCAACGTGAGAAAGTGTATAACGCGTTAATTGTAAAATACGGAGAAATAGGAATCAAAGGAAAAAACAGATATATATTCGAAAATAAATTAATAAAAAACATAAAAAATATGTTAAAACCATTAGGTAAATTCGATGTATACAAAGAATACGGAAGAGTTTATGTTGAACTTGGTGACTACGACTATGAAGAAGTAATGGAAGAAGTTAAAAAAGTATTCGGTATAGTTGGAGTATGTCCAGTTATAAAATTAGACAGAAAATCAGACGATATCGAAGAAGCTTATCAATTATTACAAGAGACTGCATTAAAAGTTTTAGAAGAAAAAATAGAACAAGGATGCAAAAACTTCAAAGTTGAAAGTAGAAGAGGAGATAAGTCATTCAGAATGACATCTCAAGAAATGAGTATAGATATAGGTGGATACTTATTAAGCAAAACTGAAGGAAAAATACCAGTTGAATTAAGAAATCCAGAAACAAAAATAAAATGTGAACTTAGAGAGCACAATGTAGTAGCTTACAGTGATACTGTGCCTGGTTATGGTGGTCTTCCAATAGGAACTAATGGTAAAGCTATGTCTTTATTATCTGGTGGTATAGACTCTCCTGTTGCATCATGGATGGTTGCAAAAAGAGGGGTAGAAGTTGAATGTATACACTTCCACACATATCCTTTCACAAGTGAAAAATCAATGGAAAAAGTAAGAGATTTAGCAAGAATATTAGCTAAATACTGTGGAAAAGTTAGACTTCATAAAGTTAACTTACTAGAAATACAAAAAGCTGTTGGTGCAAACTGTAAAGAAGAAGCTATGACTATAATATCTAGACGTTTTATGATGAGAATAGCTGAAGAAGTAGGTAAATTAAGAAGATGTGACGCATTAGTTACTGGTGAAAGTATAGGACAAGTTGCATCACAAACAATACAAGGTCTTACTTGTACAAATGCATCTGTAAGTATGCCAGTTTTCAGACCATTAATCGCAATGGATAAAACTGAAATAATCGATGTAGCTAAAACTATAGGAACATTTGAAACATCAATAATACCAGAAGAAGATTGTTGTTCAGTATTTGCTCCAAAAAGACCAGTTACAAAACCTAAATTAGACAGAATAGAAGCTGACGAAGCATCTTTAGATGTAGAAGGTTTAATAGCTGATGCTATAGAAAAAATGGAAGTTGAAATTATAGAATTCTAGGGAGAGTATTTAGCAATTATGGAGATTTTGTGTGTTGGTTTGGGTGGATTTATAGGTGCTATATCCAGATATCTTATATCAATGCAGGCATCTAAGTTTTTTACTGGACGAATACCTATAGGAACATTATTTGTAAATATTTTAGGCGGATTACTTATAGGATTTATTTTAGAATTAAATTCAAAAACTAATGTGATTTCGCCACAAATGAAATTATTCTTAACTACAGGACTTATGGGAGGGCTTACTACTTTTTCTACATTTAGTTATGAGACAGTAGGTCTTTTCTCTGATGGAAGTTATATAAGTGCAATGGTAAATATAATTTTAAATGTTATACTTAGTTTAATTGGAGTAGTTATAGGTAAAAGTATTCTTATAAATTTAATATAATAAAAGATAGCAATATATAAAGATATACAGATCTTTATATATTGCTTTTTTTAATTTCAAGCGTATTATCTTAAGAAGCGGACGAAGTCATTGGCTCTATGAATGAGGTGAATTTGTCTTTATTAAATAAAGTATTTTAAAAAGCATAATAAAAATATTGACATATATTGGTAAAGTATACTACTATTTAAAACATATTAATCATACTAATATAGTAGGAAATAGGGGAGAATAAAAATAATTAATTAAATATGGGGGGATAAATATTCTCTGATATAAGTTATTTTAAAAGTCCAACTGTAATAGTAGTACCAAAAGGCGATAAAAGTATAAAATCGCTTGAAGATTTACAAGGGAAGGAAATCCAAGCCATATCAGGAACAGCAGTTGCTATGTATTTAGAAGATTATAACGAAAAACACAGCGACAATCCAATAAAATTAGCATATGCAGAAGCAGATACTGCAACATTTATACACAATGTAACAGCAGGGAGATATCCAGCTTATATCTGTAATGAGTCATATGTAGAACAAGTCGAAAAACAATTAGGTATAGATGCGGATGTAGTACCTATAGAAAATTCAGATGAAATCCAAGATTCAAGAGCATATTTTTTATTTAGAAAAGATGATACAAAATTAAAAGAAAGATTTGATACTGTATTAAAAGAAATGAGAGACGATGGAACATTATCAAAACTTTGCTTAAAATATACAAAAAAAGATTATACTCAAGGAATATAAAAATAAAAGAGGGATGAAGTTATGAAGAGTGTATTTGATCCAAAATATATATTAGAATTTATTCCTAAATTAGTTGAGGCCTTGCCAGTTACATTATTGATGACAGCTGTGGCAATGGTTGGAGGTCTTTTATTAGGATTTGTATTAGCTATTATAAAGATAAAAAAAGTTCCTGTATTAAGACAAATCTGTGCATTATATGTTTCATTTATGAGAGGGACACCACTTTTAGTGCAATTATTTTTATCTTATTATGGATTACCGATATTTTTATCAGTTATAAATGAAGAGAAGTATTACTTTTACAAGTGCAGGAAAGACATACAATATAGCAGCAATACCTTTTGCATTTTCAATAATTCCAAATGATGAAATAAGAGAGAAATACAGAAAATTAGCAAATGGATTGTTCGCAACACCAAATGCACTGACAATAAAGGCGATAAAAGCGGCATATACTGAATGTGATGATTGGAGAGAGGAACTACTAGACTATCTAAAAGACAATAGAGATTATTTAGAATATAGAATATCTAATATAGATGGTTTATCTATTAATCATAACCAAGGGACTTATCTTGCGTGGATAGACCCGACTGAGCTTAATTTAGAAAATCCATGGGAATTTTTCAGAGAGAGAGCAGGTGTTAATTTTTCAAATGGAAAAGACTTCGGTAAAGATGGATATTTAAGAGCCAATTTTGCCTGCACAAGAAGAACTTTGACAGAAGCGTTAGATAGAGTGGAGAGGGCAGTAAATGAAATAAATAATAAATAAGAAAGGGGATATAAAATTAAATTTTACTTATTGAATTTTATTTATTATAATCAAGGTTTAATTTTATATTTGTTAATTAATATGGATAAAACTACTGTAGTAAGTATAAAAAATTTACACAAATCGTTTGAAGATGTTGAGGTATTAAAGGGAATAAATATGGAGATAAAAAAAGGTGAAGTTGTTGCAATTTTAGGGCCTAGTGGTTCTGGCAAAACAACATTTTTAAGATGTTTAAACTTTTTAGAGACTGCAGACAAAGGAATTATTGATATCGGTGGTCATATAGTAGATTGCCAAGATATCGGAAAAAATCAAAAAAAGAAGATAATAGATTTAAGAAGAAATACAGCAATGTTATTTCAAAATTATAACTTATTCAGCCATAAAACCCTTATAGAAAATGTGATGGAAGGTCTTGTTATCGTCCATAAAATGAACAAGATAGAAGCATATGAAAAAAGTAAAAAGATGCTAGAGAGAATAGGTTTAGGAGAGCGAATAAATTACTACCCACATATGATTTCTGGAGGACAAAAACAAAGAGCAAGCATGGCTAGAGCATTAGTTCTTAATCCAGATGTAATATTATTTGATGAACCTACATCTGCATTAGATCCAGAGCTTGTTGGAGAAGTATTAGATACCATGAAACAAATCGCTGATGAATGCATTACAATGATAGTAGTAACGCATGAAATGGCATTTGCTAGAGATGTAGCAGATAGAGTTGTATTTATGGATAAGGGAGTTATAGTAGAGCAGGGGACTCCAAAAGAAATATTTACAAGACCAAAAGAATATAGAACAAAACAATTTTTATCACGATTTATGCTTTTAGAGACTTCAGAAAACTACATTATATAATTTAAATAGGGTATTAATAATAAAAAAGTGCATCTGAGATACAGATAGTATCTAAAGATGCACTTTTTAATGTCTTATTTTTTGTAAAATAAAAAGAAGTCTTATTCAGACTTCCAAAGTATAAAAAAATTATAAAGTTTAATAACTTTAAAAATATATAAGGGCATTTTAATTACATATAAAAATTATATTAATTTGATAAATCATAGAATCTTTATATGCTTTTAAAGTATACATTAATAAAATAATGCATTGACTTATCTATAATAATATCCAAGATGGATACTATTTAGCAACTTTATTATTATGAACTTCTACACCGAATGATTCAACAATATCACTAGCACGTTTAACTTCTTCAGCAGTAGGTTCTTGTACGTCTTTAAGTTCGTATTCAAATCCCATGTTCTCCCATTTGTGAATTCCCATACCGTGATATGGTAAAAATTCAACACGGTCAACATTATTTAGAGTAGAGATGAATTGTCCTAATTTTTCTAAATCGGCTTGATCATCTGTTATACCTGGGATAAGAACTTGTCTAATCCAAACAGGGATATTTCTTTCATCTAAATGTTTTGCTAATTTAAGTGCTTTTTCATTACCAACACCTGTTAGTTTTTTGCATTTTTCATTGTCTATATGTTTTATATCTAATAAAACAAGGTCAGTGTAGTCTAATAATTTATCAACTTTTTCGATATCGACAAATCCTGCTGTATCAAGACATGTATGTATGCCTAATTCTTTACATTTTGCGAATAGTTCTGCAACGAAATCAGCTTGTAGAGTAGCTTCTCCACCTGATGCTGTTACACCACCACCAGAGAACTGCATGTATGATTGATATTTTACTATATCTTGTACTAGTTCATCAGAAGTGTATTCCTTTCCGCAATTTGGTTTCCAAGTGTCTCTGTTATGACAGTATTTACATCTTAGTGGACAACCTTGGAAAAATATTATATATCTTATACCTGGACCATCAACTGTTCCAAATGTTTCAATTGAGTGAACCCTTCCTTTTAACATATTCAAGCCTCCATATAGAATTAGATTATTATATCTGTAAATATAATTTTCTAAAGTGATATTTATTATTCTGTGTAAGAAATAATAATTAAGTAGAATTTCTAAAATCTATTGGAATATTGTATACATTAAGTAGTATTATGAGATTATTATAAATCAATAATTTAGAAATGTCTACTAAAAAAATAATTTATATAAGACAAAGCCCCAGAGAACTTTACAGTTCTTTGGGGCTTTGTTGTTATTGTAATTTAATTTTAATTATATTTTAATTAAATATTAAGCCATTTTACCATGGAAAGTTCTGTTTATAACATCTAATTGTTGTTCTTTAGTTAATTTTATGAAGTTAACTGCATATCCTGAAACTCTTATAGTTAATTGAGGATATTTTTCTGGATGTTCCATTGCATCTTCTAAAGTTGATCTATCGAACACGTTTACGTTTAAGTGATGAGCGTTTTGTCCGAAGTATCCGTCCATCATTGATGATAAGTTTGTAATTCTTTCTTCTTTAGTTTTTCCAAGAGCACCTGGTACTATAGAGAAAGTATTTGATATACCATCTTGTGAATGTTCGTATGGTAATTTAGCTACTGATGATAATGAAGCTAATGCACCACTGTTATCTCTTCCGTGCATTGGGTTAGCACCTGGAGCAAATGGTTGTCCAGCTCTTCTTCCGTCTGGAGTGTTACCAGTTTTCTTACCGTAAACAACGTTTGAAGTTATAGTAAGAACTGATTGAGTATGATAAGAATTTCTATAAGTTTTATTTTTTCTTATTTTGTTCATCATAGACTCAACTAAGTAGCAAGCTATTTCATCAGCTCTATCATCGTTGTTTCCGTATTTTGGATAGTCTCCTTCTATTTCGAAGTCAACTGCTACGCCTTCTTCATTTCTTATAGCTTTAACTTTAGCGTATTTTATAGCTGATAAAGAGTCAGCACAAACTGAAAGACCAGCTATACCACAAGCCATAGTTCTAAATACATCTCTATCATGTAAAGCCATTTCTAAAGCTTCATATGAATATTTATCATGCATGTAGTGGATTATGTTTAATGTATTTACATATAAGTTAGCTAACCAATCAGTGAATGGTTCGAATCTAGCCATTACTTCATCGTAATCTAAGTATTCAGAAGTTATTGGTTCGAATCTTGGTCCTACTTGAGCACCTGATTTTTCATCAACCCCACCGTTTATAGCGTATAATAATGTTTTAGCTAAGTTAACTCTAGCTCCGAAGAATTGCATTTGTTTACCTATTTTCATTGCAGATACACAACAAGCTATTCCGTAGTCATCTCCCCAGTATGGTCTCATTAAGTCGTCGTTTTCATATTGAACTGAACTTGTATCTATTGATACTTGAGAACAGAAATCTTTGAATCCTTGTGGGAAGTGGTTAGACCAAAGTACTGTTAAGTTTGGTTCTGGTGATGGTCCAAGAGTGTAAAGAGTATTTAAAACCCTGAATGAGTTTTTAGTTACTAATGTTCTACCATCTATACCTTGTCCACCTATTGATTCTGTTACCCAAGTTGGGTCACCTGAGAATAAATCATTGTAATCTGGAGTTCTTAAGAATTTAACCATTCTTAATTTCATAACGAAGTGGTCCATTAATTCTTGAACTTCTTCTTCAGTTATTAATCCAGCTTTTAAATCTCTTTCGAAGTATATATCTAAGAAAGTAGAAGTTCTACCGATACTCATTGCAGCACCATTTTGATCTTTTATAGCTGCTAAGTAAGCGAAGTATAACCATTGTACAGCTTCTCTTGAGTTAGTAGCTGGTTTTGATATATCAAATCCGTAGCTTTCACCCATTCTTTTTAAAGCTTCTAAAGCTTTTATTTGATCAGATAATTCTTCTCTTAATCTTATTACATCTTCGTCCATGCAAGAAACTTCTAAAGAAAGCTTTTGTTGCATTTTATCTTCTATTAATCTATCAACACCGTATAAAGCAACTCTTCTGTAGTCACCTATTATTCTACCTCTACCGTAAGCATCTGGTAAACCAGTTATTATACCAGATTTTCTAGCAGCTCTCATTTCTGTTGTATAAGCATCGAAAACACCTTGGTTGTGAGTTTTTCTGTATTTAGTGAATATTTCACTTACTTGTGGATCACATTCGAATCCGTAAGCTTTACAAGAAGTTTCAACCATTCTTATACCACCTTCAGGCATTATAGCTCTTTTTAAAGGTGCATCAGTTTGTAAACCTACTATTGTTTCTAAATCTTTATCTATATAACCAGGAGCATAAGCGTCTATAGCAGATACAGTTTTTGTATCAACGTCTAATGTTCCACCATTTTCTCTTTCTTTTTTGAATAATTCTAAAACTTCATCCCAAAGTTTTGTAGTATTTTCAGTTGCTCCAGCTAAGAAAGAACTATCTCCTTCATATGGAGTGTAGTTAGCTTGGATAAATCCTCTAACATCTATTTCTTTTGTCCATCTACCTTGTTTGAATCCTTGCCATGCGTTATTCATGTAAGCTTCCTCCTAAATGTCTTATATAGTTTGGATACTATTTTAATTATTATTTATTTTGTAACTTGTAGGAATTTATATTCCTATAAAAAATATTAAAAAATCTAGCTAGATATATTTCGTTTTTATACGTTTATAATATCATATATCAAGTATATTGTATACAAGATTTTTAAAATAAAATTATTAAAAATCTGTTGTCCTTTGTTATATTTTTATATTTACCCGCCTAAATAGAGTTTAAACAAAAATCTGAAAATAAATTTAGAAAATTTAAAAATATACCCCTTTGGCCTTGCAAATACTAGCTTTTAAATTTTGATAAAAAGTTATAATACATGATTACTTATACATTTTTTTCACAAAAGTGAATATTTATTATATATAGGAGGGATGACAATGGTAATAGTAGTTATTTTATTTTTAATAGGTTTTGTGTTGATATCTAAGGGTGCTGACTTTTTTATAAATGCTACTGTAGAAATTGGTAGGAAGACTAATATATCAGAATTAATTTTGGGAGCTACCATAGTAAGTTTTGCGACTACATTGCCAGAACTTACAGTATCTTTGTTTGCATCTATAGACAACCATACAACAATGAGTTTAGGAAATGCAGTCGGTTCTATAATATGCAATACTGGGCTAATTTTAGGTATGGTTGTGTTTGTAAGTCCATTTAAAGCAGATAGAAAGATGTTTGCATCCAAATCTACTATATTATTATTATCTATTATAACTTTAATTGTTTTAGGATTAGATGGATCTATTACTAAAGGCGATGGTTGTATATTATTAATGCTTTTAGCATTGTATATGTATACAAATTATAAGGGAATATTAAATGATACAAGTAAAAATTATCTTTATTATTGTATGACACAGCAAAGTGATATGTCTGGTGGAAAGATTGCATTATCATTTTTTTCTGGGCTAATTATGATGATAGTTGGTTCCAGATTATTAGTTGATAATGGAGTAGAGATAGCGAGTTTTATCGGAATACCTCAAGGAATAATAAGCTTAACTGTTATTGCCTTAGGGACTTCATTACCAGAATTAGTCTCATCTATTACAGCGGTTAGAAAGAAACATCATGAGATATGTGTTGGGAATATCCTAGGGGCTAATATTTTAAATATTGTGTCCGTAATTGCTATTTCATCTATACCAAATTCAATACCTATACTTTCACAAAATATCAGAGTGGATTATCCTTTTATGATAATTTTAGTTTTAATTTTAATAATTCCTACTATTATAAAGCATAAATTATATAGACTTCAGGGATTATTAATGTTGGCAACGTACATAACTTATTTAGCTGTTCTTTATTATACATATATGATTTAATACTTATTTTAAAATATAACTAGATTTTAACTAGTTATATTTTTATTTTTATAAAAACATAACAATACTTATATAAATAGTAATAAAAAATTTAGAATAAGGGGGATTATTATGGATTTATTTTTTTACATAGCGATAATTGGTGCAAGTATGATTTTATTTAGCAAAATTCAATATAAAATGATTTGGGATAGGAGTATGTATAATGGCAATGAACTTGCTCTAAACAAAACTAAAAAAAATAATTTTTTTATAAAAATAAAAAATAGCTTTTTATATGAGTTATTTTATTCACAAGAATTTGCAAAAATGAATAGTAGATACGGTAGCTTGATGGTCATTATAGGCATAATTGGGATGTTAGTTTTTAAGACGATAGCGATTATTTTAAGGGGTTTACTTTTAATTATTTTGATTTTTTATCTATTCAAATTTGTTAAAAGATTGATAAAGTCTTTGAGAAGTTATTAATCTATACAAGCGTTGATTTCACATCAGTATAAATTGTTTTGCTTTCGGAAAAAATAAGTTTGCATAATAAATGATTTAAATATATAATGGGATAGGTTAGGAATTATGAAAACGGAAAGGAAATAAACAATTAATATGAATATAACAAAATTTGAAGATTTACCAATTAGTGATGAGATAAAAAGATCAATTGCGGAAATAGGATTTGAAGAGCCATCACCAATACAAGCTCAGTCAATACCTGTTATTTTATCAGGAAAAGACGTTATAGGGCAAGCTCAAACAGGTACAGGAAAAACTGCAGCATTCAGTATACCTATACTTGAAAAAGTAGACCCAAATAACAAACATTTACAAGCAATCGTATTATGTCCTACAAGAGAATTAGCGATACAAGTTTCTAAGGAAATAAGAAAGCTTGGTAAGTTTAAGAGCGGAATTAAAACATTACCAGTTTACGGTGGTCAACCAATAGATAGACAAATAAAAGCATTAAAGAGTGGAGTACAAGTTGTAATAGGAACTCCAGGACGTGTAATAGATCATATAAACAGAAAAACTTTAAAATTAGATGATGTAAAAATGGTAGTGCTTGATGAAGCTGATGAAATGTTAGACATGGGATTCAGAGAAGATATAGAGTTAATATTAAACCAAACTCCAATAGAAAGACAAACTACTTTCTTCTCAGCTACTATGCCAAAAGAAATTTTAGAGTTAACTAAATTATATCAACATGAACCGGAAATGATAAAAGTAGTTAGAAAAGAACTTACAGTTCCAAACATAAAACAATTCTACATTGAAACAAGAAGAGCGAACAAATTAGAAGTATTATGTAGATTAATAGATGTATATAATCCAAAATTATCAGTTGTATTCTGTAATACTAAGAGAGGTTCTGACGAATTAGTTAGTGAACTTCAAGCTAGAGGATACTTTGCAGATGCACTACATGGAGACCTTAAACAAACTCAAAGAGATATCGTAATGGACAAGTTTAGACAAGGTACTATAGACATACTAGTTGCTACAGATGTTGCTGCTAGAGGTATAGATGTAGATGACGTAGATATGGTATTTAACTACGATTTACCACAAGACGAAGAATACTATGTTCACAGAATAGGTAGAACTGGTCGTGCTGGTAGAGAAGGTGTATCTTTCAGTTTCGTATATGGAAAAGAAATGAGAAAAATGAGAGATATAGAAAGATATACTAAATGTAAATTAGTTAAACATGGTATACCTACTATAGCAGACGTTGAAGAAAAGAAAGTTGCTGCATTCTTCAAACAAGTTAAAGAAACTGTTAAAGATAGTAGCTTAGCAAAACAAATAAGCTGGGTAGAATCTTTATGTGCAGAAGAAGAATTATCAACTTTAGAAGTAGCTGCTGCATTAGTTAAGTTATCTATGGGAGAAGAATTAAAAGAAGAAATAATCGAAGAACCATCTAGAAAAGAAGCTAGAAAATCTAAAAAATCTAAAAAAGGTTCAACTGGTGCTGAGCACGGAATGGTTAGATTATTCATAAACGTAGGTAGAAAACAAAGAGTTCAAGCTAAAGATATAGTTGGAGCTATAGCTGGAGAAGCTGGAATACCTGGAAAATTAGTTGGAACAATAGATATATATGACAAATATACATTTGTTGAAGTTCCAAAAGCAAATGCTAAAAAAGTTTTAGAAAAATTAAAAAATGTTAAAATCAAAGGTAACAAAATTAATATAGAAAAAGCTAATAAAAAAAATAAATAGATTTTAAATAAAATTAAATATAAGACCACTTAATATAAAGATTGTTATTTTGTAATCAATTAGAAATTAAGTGGTTTTTATATTTTGTATACATCTATTTGATAAAAAAAGGTGATACTGGATTTTCATTTGAAAAATTATGAATTTAAACTTTATAAGTTGAAAATGATGTTTTAACTGTAAAATATTGTTAATTTTCTGCTATACTTAAATTGAGATAAAGATTTAGTTTCAAGTTAAGAAGCTAGTTATTTAACATATTATCATAATTATATTAAAACAATCGATGTGACTAAAATGGCACTTCAGATTTAACATACAAAGTGAATCAAAAAAATCAAATCCTTACAAAGGCACTTATATTTAAAAATGCAATTCTATTACAGCATGAGTTTGGTGATATGTTGCAAAAATATATTTATCTTATTGTAAGGTTGTTTTTTATGCAATTTTACACGACAGAAATAGGTTATTTAGACATAATGGATTAAATAAATATATAAATTAAAAAATATATTATAGAAATATATATAATTTTTATATTTTTTGCTCCTTTAAGATATATAAATCAATTATTTATATATCCTAGCTAAAATAGGAGGAAATTTATGAAAAATAGTAATGTAAAAAAGTTAGTTGAAATTAGTTTATTAATAGCGTTAGAGGTTATTTTAACAAGATTCTGCTCAATATATACAGGAATCTTGAGAATAGGTTTTGGATTTTTACCAGTTGCTATAATAGCGATGATGTATGGTCCTATAAGTGCTGGTATAGCATATGCAATAGGTGATATTTTAGGAATGATGATATTCCCAAGTGGATCTTATTTCCCAGGTTTTACACTTACAGCATTTTTAACAGGTGTAATTTATGGTGTAGTATTATATAAACATCCAAAAACTTGGGGTAGAATAATACTAGCAACTTGTTTAGTTTGTTTAGGAATGAATTTATGTTTAGATACAGTATGGCTTCACATATTAATGGGTAAAGGATTCTTTGCATTGTTGCCAACTCGTATTTTTAAAGCAGCAATAATGATACCAATACAAACTATACTTATCCAATTAGTTTGGAAGAATATAATTGTAAAAATAGCTAAACCTTCTGAAATAATGGCTTAATGCTAAAAATAGAGATTTAGTGTGGGATTTTAATTTTAATATAAATATAGTAGCAGAAGTAGTCACTGCGAATTTAGATAGGGTAAATTGACTATAAAATAATTCATACCAATACCAATAGCTAGATATGGAAGCAAATAATTCATTATAGTGATTAAGTAACTAAGTGACAAGATACAGTGCCTGTAAATTTATACAGGCACTTTTTGTATTTTATGTATATAAATACCAAATAAGGACATACTGATACTGAGTATTTCTTTAGTTTTATAATATAACTATCATAGACATAAATAAACAAAACTAGTGTTATTTCTTTGAAGGAATCGTTTTATACAAAATAGAATTGATTATCAGTAAACTTCAATGGGAGGGATGCGAGATGATTAAATGTTATTTAGAAGATAAAACATTACTAGTTCAGTTTACAACAACAGAACTAGATCATCATGTAGCAACTTATATAAAAGAAAATGTAGATGATATTATAATGAGAAAGAATATAAAAAACATTATATTCGACTTTCAAAATATAAAATTTATGGATTCTTCAGGAATAGGTGTTATCATAGGCAGATATAAAAAAATAGCAAATGCGCATGGAAATGTATCTGTAATAAATATGAATCCAAGAGTGGAAAAAGTTTTTAATTTATCGGGAATGGGCAAAATAATCAATGTATACAAATCATATGAAGATGCGATAAATTCTTAATAAGGGGGAACTATATTATGAACATTATGGAAGTAAAATTTTCCGCAAAATCAGAAAATGAAAGCCTTGCAAGAGTAATAGTTGCATCTTTTGCAGCTAAATTAGATCCAACTATAGATGAACTATCCGACATAAAAACAGCTGTATCGGAAGCAGTAACAAATGCAATTATTCATGGATATGAAGAAGACGAAACCAAATTTGTACATATGAGATGTGAATTAATTGAAAACACTATAAAAATCGTTATCGAGGATTATGGAAAAGGCATAGCAGATATAGAAGAAGCTAGACAACCAATGTTTACATCAAAGCCGGAATTAGAGCGTTCTGGAATGGGATTTTCATTTATGGAAAGTTTTATGGATGATATGCAAGTGGCATCAATTGTAGGAGAAGGGACAAAAGTTATAATGACTAAAACAATAGAAATACCTAAATAAATTCTAACATAGAATAGAGGTTTGATTATGGGGATAACTGCCAAAAAAGAAGAAAAAAAGCATTTGCTTAGTCATGAAGAAACTTTAGAGCTTATACAAAGAGTTCAAGAAGGGGATGAAGAAGCTAAGGAAGTGTTGATATCTAGCAACCTCGGGTTAGTCAGAAGTGTCATCGGTAAATTTTCAAACATTGGTTATGAAAGAGATGACTTGTTTCAATTAGGGTCTATAGGCTTGATTAAGGCTATATATAAATTTGACCCTAGCTATAATGTAAAATTTTCTACATATGCTGTTCCTATGATATTAGGAGAAATAAAAAGATATTTAAGAGATGATGGTATGGTAAAAGTATCAAGATCTCTTAAACAACTCGCCATCAAAGTTAAGATGCAGGGTGAAGCTCTAAGCAAAAAACTTGGACGCGACCCAACAATAGAAGAAATAGCAGAAGAATTAGGGGTAGAAAAAGAAGATGTAGTAATGGCAATAGAATCTAATTTTTCTGTTGAATATCTACAAGGAGTTATACATGAAGAAGAAGGTTCTCCTATATGCCTTATCGATAAAATATCTCGAAAAGGAGATAATGAAGAAGATAAGGTGGTAGATAATATTCTTTTGAAGGAAGTACTAGGAAAATTAGAAAAAAGAGAAAGACAAATTATCATGCTTAGATACTTTGAGGATAAAACTCAAAGTGAAATAGGACAAATACTAGATATCTCCCAAGTACAAGTATCTAGAATAGAAAAAAAGGTTTTACACAAATTAAAATCCTACATTACTATGTAGGATTTTTTTTATTCTAAGGAAATTATAGATTATTTGCTTTGTGGAAAATTTATAATTTCAAACTTATTATCTTTATACATTAATACATCATTTTAGAAAATATAATTTCAGTTATATGCATTTTTTTTATTTTTTTTCAAACAATAATATATAAATTAACTATATATGGTTAGGAAAGGATTGATTGTATGCCAAATCAAAACAATACACAAAATAATGACCAAAACTATAAAGATTATGTAGATGAGATAAGTCCAAAACCAACCTACATCAAAAACTATATCATGGCATTTATAGTAGGAGGAATCATATGTATTATAGGTCAAGCGATAAATGATTCGTATATGCATTTAGCCGGATTAGACAAAAAAACAGCAGCTACATGGACTTCGATAACATTGATTTTTATAGGTTCATTCTTAACAGGAATAGGAGTTTATGATTTGATTGGAAGAAGAGCAGGAGCAGGTTCTATAATACCCATCACAGGATTTGCAAACTCTATAGTATCACCAGCTATGGAATTTAAAAGAGAAGGATATGTGATGGGGGTTGGGGCTAATTTATTCAAAATTGCAGGGCCAGTTTTAGTATATGGTATAGGTTCATCTATTTTATTTGGATTTATTTACTACATAATACAAATAATATTTAAGTAAGGAGTAAATTTAATGAGAAATAAGCGAATAGGTAATAGAACTATGAAAATGGAAAATAGTCCAACTATTATTTCTACAGCATCTATAGTTGGACCAAAAGAAGGCAAAGGACCTCTAAAAGATAAGTTTGATGTTATATTACAAGATGATTTATATGGAGAAAAAACATGGGAACTAGCTGAAAGTAAAATGATTCAAACGGCATTAGAAACAGCAGTACAAAAAGCAGAAAAGCAGTTAAGTGATATTCACTTTTTATTTGGTGGAGATTTAATTAATCAAATATTCCCAGCATCATTTGCAGCTAGAGAATTACAAATCCCATTTTGCGGTATATATGGGGCTTGCTCTACTATGGCACTTGGAATGTGTCTTAGCTCCATTGTAGTTGATGGAGGTTTCGCTGATTATGCACTTTGCGGAACATCTAGCCATTATTGTACAGCAGAGAGACAGTTTAGATTTCCGCTAGAACTTGGAAATCAAAAACCTATGACGGCTCAATGGACAGTTACAGGAGCGGGAAGTGCCCTTATTTCAAACAGTGGAGAAGGACCAAAAGTAAAATATATAACAATAGGAAAAGTAGTAGATAAAGGAATCGATGACGGAAATAATATGGGAGCGGCTATGGCTCCAGCAGCTGTCGACACAATTTACTCATATTTTGAAGATACAAAAGATGATCCAAAATCATTTGATTTAATTGCGACAGGTGACTTAGGAACATTAGGTAAAAAAATAACCTGTGATTTATTAAGACAAAAAGGTGTAGATATATTCGATGTTTATACAGATTGTGGGCTTGAAATTTTTGATTTAGAAGAACAAGACGTTCACTGTGGAGGAAGTGGATGTGGATGTTCGGGAACTGTATTTGCATCATACATATATCCTAAATTAGTAAATAAAGAATTTAAAAAAGTAATGTTAGTTTCGACGGGTGCATTATTATCACCAACAAGTACACTTCAAAAACAAACTATTCCATGTATTGCACATGCAGTAATAATAGAAAGTGAATAGATTTTAGATTTATAAAAATTAGAGGATGTGAAAAATATGATTCTAGAGTATGTAAAAGTATTTTTAGTCGGTGGAACGATATGCCTAATAGCTCAAATTTTAATGGATTATTTTAAAATGCAAACACCTTATGTTATGGTGACATATGTTACTACTGGAGCGGCGCTTACATTTTTAGGTATCTATGATAAAATAGTAGATTTTGCTGCGGAGGGAGCGATGGTTCCTATCATAGGTTTTGGATATTTATTAGCAAATGGAGTTATAGAAGGTATTAAGAAAGATGGATTTTTAGGTATATTGACTGGAGGAACAATAGCTGCAGCAGGAGGAATAGCATCAGCGATATTTTTTGGATATGTAATGGCTGTAATTTTTACACCAAAGGCAAAACCTTGATTTAATTATCAAAATTATTTGCATCATTGAGTATGTAAACAGGATTAATATACTAAGTCTATAATAAAAAATGCCATGGAATGATATTTTCCATGGCATTTTATTTTATTTTTAATTATATACTAATTATATTTATATCTATTGATAAATATAATTAGTATATGTTTTGAAAATCTCTATATTTTAAATATTTTATGATATAGTATTTTACTGTTCTAATCTAAAAGTCTTAGATTATTCTGTGGCATTATCACCATTATCAGGAGTAGTATTACCGCCATTATCAGGAGTTGTACCTCCGTTGTCAGGTGTAGTGTTACCACCATTATCAGGAGTAGTAGTACCACCATTTCCACCGTTGTTGTCAGGAGGATTTCCTCCGTCACCAGCACTTGGTGAATCATTAGTATCTTCGTCTGTTGTTGCATTGTTATTTGGAACAGTAGAACGATGAGTACTTGTTCTAGTTGGTGAAGTTCCGTTTACGAATGCAGCATTTGAACCAGAGTTAGAAATTCCACCATCATTTAAGTTTATTTTATAGAATGTTATTCCTGATGGTTTTTCAAAATCTATTACTTCTAAATTTTCATGTATAGGCTTCATAACACTTGCCCATAATTTTGCTGCTGCTGAACTTGATTCTTCTACTGGACGAAGAGCTATACTGTTTTCATCAGCGTCTTTTCTACCAACATCATCTCCGATATAAGTAGAGCATACGTAATATGGAGTATATCCAACGAACCATACAGCATATTTTTTATTAGTAGTACCAGTTTTACCAGCCACAGGCATTTCACCTATAGAAGCTTCTGTACCAGTACCTTCTTTTACAACAGCTTTAAGCATATCTGTCATAACGTAAGCAACTTCTTCATCGACAACTCTGTGTTCTTCTGGAGAAGATTTTACGATCAATTCTCTGTTATAAGTACTAACTGTAGTAAATACAGTAGGTTCTATATAAACACCGCCATTAGCTAAAGCACCATAAGCTGCTGACATTTCAAGAGGAGAAATACCATAAGCCATACCACCTAATGCTAAAGATGGGAATGTTCTATCTGTTGTACTAGAACTATTAGTTTTACTATCTACAACAGTTGTTATTCCGAAGTTTTTAAGATAATCCATCATTACATCTATAGAATCTTCATAAGTATCACCTAAGTTTTCAGCAGTTTTTACTGCAACTGTATTAGATGATTTTGCAAGACCTAGACGTAAACTCATATTTCCAGCACCTGCAGTAGTTGTAGATGGATTCCATATTTGATTCTTTTTAAATTTATATCCGCCTCTTGCATCGCTAAATACTGTTGATTGAGTCATTTGTAAAGTATCAATTGCCGCAGTATATATAGAAAGAGGTTTTATTGTAGAACCTGGTTGAACTGGGTTAGTAGCCCTGTTTAAAGTTCTCTTACCTTTTATATTTCTACCACCGATTAGTGATTTAATTTGTCCATTATGATAATCAATTATAACCATAGCAGATTGTGGTTGTGTTATACCGTTTGAATCTGTAATTGAGTTTGCTGGGAAATTAGAACTATTATTATATTGTGCTTCTAGTTCTGCTTGCATACTAGAATCTATAGTAGTTTGAATTTGAAGACCACCATTATAATATAATTTATTAGCTTCTTCCTGAGTATAACCTTGATCTTTTAATGCGTTTATAACTTCATAATATACATAATCTTCGACTGTTGAAACTACTGTTTGCATAGTTTTAGGTATGTGAATTTGCACATTAGCGACATCTATACATGCTTGATCATACTCACTTTGAGATATATAACCGAATTCTTTCATTTTACTAAGAACTGTTTTTGCTCTTCCAACAGCATTTGGATTAAGTACAGCTTTTCTAACAATAATAGTACCTTGCTTTAATTGGCTATATGTATCATAGTCAGTAATCAATCCCCAAGAGTATAGTTTGTCAACCATATTAAGCTCTACTTCAGTAGGATCGTCATATCCATCATTTTCAGTATGATTAATGAATATTAATTTGTTTTCTAAATCAGATCTTTGTTCAGTACCGTCTAACTTAGCTTTATTAAATGGTGTATATTTATATGGATTGTTGGTAGCACCAACTAACATTGCAGCTTCAGGTAAAGTAAGTTTTTCTGCTGATTTATTAAAACATCCTTGTGCAGCTGCTTCGATTCCATAAAAACTGTTACCTACATACATGTTGTTTAAATATGTAAGTAAGACATCATCTTTATCTACAACTTTACTCATTTCATAAGCATAGTAGATATCTTTTATTTTACGAGACATAGTTTTATCTTGAGAGGTTAAAAGTAATTTTGAGACCTGCATAGGTATTGTACTACCACCTTGTTTTTGACCAAGAATAGTCTTAACAGCTGATCTAGCTAGACCTTTTAAATCGACACCATTATGTTCATAGAACCTAGAGTCTTCTATAGATACAAGTGCGTTTTTTACGGTTTCATTATTTAACTTCTTAAGAGGAATCTTTTTATTTCCAGTTTCGGCTTCTGCCAAAGTACTTCCATCTGAATATTTCAGTATAGTTTTACTATTAGTTTTTTCATCTAATAATGCTTTAGTTATAACTTCAGTATCTCTTAAAGATGAGAAAACTAACGCTGAGCCAACAGCAACACCAGTGACTAGCATAAATAAAATTACCATTCCGAAAATTTTAAATTTACTTCTTTTTCTTTGTTTTTTAGGTTTTGATGAAACTTTTTTATAATTATTTTTCGATGCACTGTTATTTACATCATTATTAGAAGATGAAGAAACTTTTTTTCTTCTAATCTTATTCTTATCATCATTATTGTTATCTCTGCTCATGATATACCTCCTTACTTAATGCATAATTATAACATATTTTATTTCCTTTTTATAGTTAATTAAAATTTGTAAGAATATGTAAAGTTTATTAAGTTTCAATAATAGATAAAATCCTATGGTATAATTATATCCTTTAAATAGTTGATTTAACAATATAATTCATAATAATGTAAATGATAAAATATTGCAGAGAAAAGTTTTAAAATATTTATTATATTTTTTACTTGTATAAAAATAAATATGTATAAATATAGCTTAATTAAAGCATAATAAAAATAATCTCTAGATATCTAGAGATTATTTTTATTATGCTTTACAACATCCATTTTATATACACGCCGTATCCTATTTTAGGATTGTTTTCTAAGGCATGAGATACTGCACCAATTATTTTATTATTTTGAATTATTGGAGTACCACTCATACCTTGCACAATTCCTCCAGTCTCCTTAAGTAAATCTTCATCAACAATTCTTATTTTAAAAGTTTTAGGTTCTGGAGTACATTGATTTTCAATTTTTAATATTTCAATATCATACTTAACACATTGATTTTGTTTATTTTGTAATATTATTTGCGCTTTACCAAGTTGAACTTCATCTAAATTAGCTACCTTATATTTTCTTTGATTTGAAAAATCTATATTTCTAGTTTTACCTTTTATACCATATTGCGTATTTTCTTTAAAATCACCAATTAAATAATTTTTACTTGCATTTATATATCCAACATTTCCACGAGATGATTTTTCTATCTCTAAATTGCTTGTTGTAGAGATAGTACCTGATTTAATAGGTATTTGTTTTGCATCACCGACATTAATTGCATGTCCCACTGCACCAAATTGATGAGTTTCAGGATTTATATATGTCAGTGTAGCAAAACCTGATATTGCATTATTAAAACTAACTCTTTTTAACGGTTCTTTATAACATATTAAATTTTTAATTACATTTCCTCTTTTAACAGTAACGCTAATTTGATTACCAGTAGAAGAATAAAACACATCTGATAAATGATTAAAATCTTTTATTAGATTACCTTCTACTCTCAAAATTAAATCACCGCTTTTTAGTGGACAGCCATTAACTTCATTGCGAACAATTAGATTTTCTAGCTGGCCATCAACTTGAATTACTTTTCCGATTGGAATTAAATACATATCATTATTTTTTTCCAAAGAATATGCATAATTTGCATTATTCATGAAAAAATATAATAAGAAGAAAAAACAAACAAAAAAGAAACTATTAAATTTTAATGACTTTAAATTGAGTTTTTTATTAAAATTTAGCAATGTTATAAACACCTTCTTTCTTGAGTTTGGTTGGTGCCTAATATTATATTTTGCAGAAGTAATTTTTTAATGCTTGGAAATGAGATTCAACAAAACCGTAGATTGCATAAATAAACAAAGCATAAAAGAAAAACGTTGAAATGAAATAAAACAAAAAATAAAAAAGAAATAAAATTTAAATTATATAGATTTTATTTCTTTTTAACCTTTCTTTTTACTATTTTTTTTGAATGTTTTTTAGAATTAGATGAAGATGATCTTTTTGAACTAGATCTTCCACCAGCAGTTGTCGGAACAGCAGGAATAGGAGGAACAAATATAGCATCCTCGCCGTCCGTAGAGCAAGCATTTACACTAGCTATTAATGCTATTTGGTCAGACAAAACAGCAAGAAATGTAGAAAGTATACTTAAATCTACATCAGATAATTCTTCTCCTAATGCAATAGCTAAGGTAGAAGCTAAAACTATGTAATCAAGCGATGAAAAATAACACAACTTCGATTGTTTTCCAGTTGAAGAGCTTGAACCACTTTCAGAATTACAATTTGAATTTTGATTATCATCATTATTTTGGTTTGTATTATCATCACAATTTTGATTGTTATCATTTTCAGAACAATTACTATTACACGAATTTGTATTATTTTGCGAAGTTGAATTAGAATCTCTAACAGGGCGTTTACTTTTGCTACTATATTTTCTTTTTTTTCTCTTCAAGAGTTATCACCTCTAAAAAATTTTATGTATATAAATATATATGAAAGACTACAGATTTAAATGAAAATAAAAATGTTGAGGAGGATAGTATGAAAAAATATAAATTTTTAACTACTACTATACTAATAATTGGACTTATAATGATTTTTACATCGAGTGAAACAAAAAATTTAACAAAATTAGTTTCAAATTTTTCAGCTTTAAAACTAAATCCTAACACTAAAACTGAACAATACATAATATGTATAGACCCAGGTCATCAGGCAAAAGGAAATTCAGAGACAGAACAAGTAGGACCAAATTCAGGCTCATATAAAGCAAAAGTATCTTCTGGAACAGCTGGTGTAGCGACTAAAAAGCCAGAATATGAATTAAATTTAGAGGCATCTTTAAAGTTAAAACATATATTAGAAAGTAGAGGATATAAAGTCTATATGACAAGGGAAAGTCATGATGTGGATATAAGCAATAAAGAAAGAGCTATATTTGCAAATGAAAAGAAAGTAGATATGGTAGTTAGGATACATGCCGACGGTTCTGACAATGAAGGAATTACAGGAGCATCTATTTTAATTCCATCAAAATACGGTGAATATACATCAGCTATTTATGAAGACAGCTCAAATTGTGCAAAATTTATAAATGAAAATATGCAAAATAATGGTTTCAAAGTAAATGGTATATTCGAACGTAGCGACTTAACAGGATTTAACTGGTCACAAGTCCCAGCAGTACTATTAGAAATGGGATTTATGAGTAACTATACAGAAGATCAAAATATGTCTAGTCCAAAATATCAAGAAAAAATGATGACTTCAGTAGCAGATGGATTAGATAATTATTTTAAAAATAAAAAATAAGGTGATATTATGACAAATATATTGGGGGAAAGAAGGAATAATAGCGTCTTAGAAAAGACATTAAATATTATAAGTCCGATTAAAAATAAATTTTCAAAACCAGACTGTAGAGTTCATATATTTATACAGGAAAATGCAATGAATAGCTTATGGTTAAATGGATACTATGAAGTCTATGAATTTTTTTATAGATACAAAAAAACAATAAATCAAGGAGTTGTATGGGCAGACCAAGATTTAAAATGCTATTGTCATTTTTTTAATACTTTTACAAATAAGGGTCTACCAGGTGTAGACGATAATGCACTAACACTAGCTATAAAATATTATGACTATGCTATAGATTTTTTTTATGAAGATGATATATACCAATCCATGTTTTATTTAGGTGCAGCTTGCCATCTAGTTCAAGATGTAACCGTCCCGCAACACGCCACAGGAGACTTACTAAACAATCACATGCAGTTTGAAAATTACGCAAAAGCCAATTATCTAAAAATAAAGCGATTTAGAATATACTCTGAACCGATTTTATTTAACTCTGTAGAAGAGTATATACGATTTAATTCTTATAATGCGATAAAGAACCAACATATGTATAAACACGTTCAAAATTTAAGCACTAGATTTTACTTAATTGCCGAAAAAGCATTGGAATTCTCACAACAGACAACAGCAGGAATCCTAATTCTGTATTTTAAAAATACGTATATGCAAAATTACAAAAATCAAATATAATAGTATAGATGTAAACAAATAAAATTTATAAGAGGTGGATAAATGCTAGTAGTAGAAAATGTTAGTCATGGTTTTGGAGCGAGAACAATACTAGAAAATGTATCTTTTAGACTTAAAAAGGGAGAACATATAGCTCTTGTAGGTGCTAATGGAGAAGGAAAATCTAGTTTCTTAAATATAATAACAAAAAAATTAATGCCAGATGCAGGTAATATAAAATGGTCATCAAGAGCAACAGTTGGATACTTAGACCAACATGCTGTTTTAGAAAAAGGAATGACTATAAGAGACGTATTAAGAGATGCGTTCAAAAACATGTTCGAGTTAGAACAAGAAATGTTAAAAATGTATGACCTAATGGGTGAAGCAGACGAAGAACAAATGAATAAACTTCTTGAGGAAACTGCTGAAATACAAACTATATTAGAAAACAGTGGATTCTATACAATAGATGCAAAAATCCAAGAGGTTGCTAATGGTTTAGGATTAGGGGAAATAGGTCTTGATAGAGACGTAACTGATTTAAGTGGAGGTCAAAGAACAAAAGTACTTCTTACTAAATTATTATTAGAAAGTCCAACAATATTAATCCTTGACGAGCCTACAAACCACTTAGATGAAGAGCATATAGTATGGCTTACAAGATATTTACAAGAGTATGAAAACAGCTTTATTCTTGTATCACACGACACAGACTTTATAAACAATACATGTAATGTAATTTATCATATAGAAAATGCTGAGCTTACAAGATACAAAGGTAACTACGACGAATTTGTAAGACTTAGAGATATTAAGAAAAGACAAGAAGAAAGTGCTTATGAAAAACAAGTTGAAGAAAGAAAGAAACTTGAAGATTTCGTAGCTAGAAATAAAGCGAGAGTTGCAACTAGAGGTATGGCAAACTCAAGACAAAAAATACTTGATAAGATGGAAATCTTAGAAAGACCAAAAGAAAAATTAAAACCAACATTCAACTTTAGAAATGCTAGAGCAGCAGCGAGAATAATATTCGAAACTAAAGATTTAGTGTTAGGATATAATGAACCATTAACTAAACCATTAAACTTCCAATTAGAAAGAGGACAAAAAATAGCTCTTAAAGGGATGAATGGTATAGGTAAATCAACACTTCTAAGAACTTTACTTGGAATGACAAAACCATTTGATGGTCAAGTTGAATTAGGTGATTACTTAGAAGTTGGATATTTCGAACAAGAAAGTTCAATGGATAACTACAATACTGCATTAGATGATGTATGGCAAGAATACCCTGTATTAACAAACTACGAAGTTAGACAAGCACTTGCTAAATGTGGTCTTACTACTGAACATATAACAAGTCAAGTTAGAGTTTTAAGTGGGGGAGAAGCAGCAAAAGTTAGATTATGTAAGTTAATGTTAAAAGACATAAACTTCTTAGTTCTTGACGAGCCTACAAACCACTTAGACGTAGAAGCTAAAGATGAGCTTAAAAAAGCAATAAAAGAATTTAAAGGAACAGTTCTTTTAGTTTGCCATGAGCCAGAATTCTACAGTGATGTAGTTGATGATGTTTGGAATATAGAAGATTTCACTACAAAAATAGTTTAATACTTAAATTAGAGGGGGCTTTCAATTGAGAAAGTTATTAAATGTAGTTGTATCTATATGTTTAGCTTTATTTGTGATTGGTTCATCAGTTATTATAACTATGAATATAAAAAGCATCTACTATAATGATATAGATAAACTAAACATAGAGTCTATGATTAATCTATCAAGGGAAGATATAATAGAGAATTACGATTATTTAATTGATTATAACTTAAGCTGGAATGCAGAAGAATTTGAGTTGCCATCTCTACCTTCATCACAAAATGGTAAAATCCATTTTGAAGAAGTGAGAGATATATTCCAAAATGTAAAAATACTTACTATAATCTGTGGAGTTATCTCTGTTGTAGGAGGTATTTTACAAATTAGAAAGAAAGACTTCAAATTTTTAAGAAATGCATCCATCTTAATTGTGATAATGCCAGTTTTATTGGCTATTCCAATTGCGATAAATTTCAATGCATGTTTTATTATGTTTCATAAGATAATGTTTAGTAACAATTATTGGATTTTTAACCCTGTGTTAGATCCTGTTATAAATATGTTGCCGGAAGCATTCTTTATGCATATGGGTATTGCAATTTTGGGAATTATGGTATGTGCAAGTGTAATTTTACAATTGATATATCATAAGGTTAAAAGTTAAATCATGGCAATATTAAAATAAAAAATTAAATTACAAAAATTATAATATTGAAAGAATGTCGAATAAATGGTATGATGGATATATTGAAATAAGACTGAAATAAAAACGAGACGAAAAAATACGAGTTAGATGATGTAAATCAATTCTAACTCGTATTTTTTTTGCTATAAATAATGCATCATAATTTAAAAAAATATATAATATCTTATTCAGAGTCTAATTTTGTAATTTCAACAATTTCTTTAAACTTTCCAATTATATAATCATAATTTTTCCTTTGGTGGGGAAGAGTACAATTTGTACAATCCTTTATACCTTTTTCTGTATATCTAAAATTTCCACCACATTTATCTTTTAAAGCATATAAAGGGCAATAACAGAATAAGCAGTTGAAATTTTCTGGGTCATTTGTTTTATGACAGGGAAAGTATTCACATTTAGTATTACTAAAAAATTTATAATTCAATTTATATATACCTCCAAAGATTATAATATGAGATAATTTTATTATACTATTTTAATTTAATTTATTATACTTATAATATAGAATCAATATATAAAAATTTATTGGGAGAAGACTTATGAAGGATTTTAGGGAAGTTTCTACGATGGAGTTGCTTTATAATGTGACTACTAAAATGGAAATTAAAATGAAAAAGTTTGAAGAATTATTTAAAAGCAATATGTTGAAATTCACACTAAAGAGGAAGGATAAAGAAGGAGATGAAATAGAAGAAGATGATAGAATAATAGAAAAAGAAAAAATAAAGAAATTATCATATGAGCAGTTGAGAAATGAAGCTGATGAAGGAGATGAAGATGCCCAGTACAACATGGGAAATTATTATCTAACCTTTGAAAGAGATAAGCTCGAGGGTATATCCAAGGCATTTGGCTGGTACAAAAAAGCATCTCAAAATGGCTCGAAAGAGGCACAGTATAACCTCGCATGTTTGTATATCGATGGGGTAGATATAGATTTAGATGAGGAAGAAGACGAAAAAGAGGAACAAGCCTTTATATGGTTTGAAAAATCAGCAGAACAAGGATTTATAAAATCAAAATTTTGTTTAGCGCTTTGTTATGAACATGGGATAGGAGTAGAAGAAGATAAACAAAAGGCATTTGAAATAGTAAAGTCACTTGAAAATGAAAAAAATAATTATCCAATTCAATATTGCTTGGGAGTATATTATGAAAATGGAATTGGAGTAGATAAAGACAAGAAAAAAGCATTTGAATACTATAAGTTTTGTGCTAATGGAGGGTATGATATAGCTCAGCTTAGGACTGCAATTTGTTTTGAATATGGAATAGGTGTAAAACAGGATTATAAAAAAGCATTTAATCGATATAAAAAAGCTGTGAGCAATGGAAATGAAGATGCAAAATATCTTATGGGACATTGTTATGAATTTGGAATTGGAACTAATGTAGATTATAAAAAGGCATTTTCAATATATGAGGAATTAAAAGAAATAGATTATGAAGATGGCATTTATAGACTAGCATATTGTTATGAACATGGAATAGGGATAGATATAGATAAAGAAAAAGCGTTTAAATTATATAATGACTTGGCACGAATGGGAAATGAAGACGCAATGTTTTATCTAGCACAGTGTTATGAATTAGATAGAAAAAATGTATTAAGTAATGAGGAAATTGTCGCAGATTTAGAAGAAAGCGACTTAGAACAAGATTATGGTGATGTAATGGTTATACAAGATGAAATAGCAGATTTAGATGTAGAACCAAAAGAAGTCACAGATTTAGAACACGATACAAATTTAGAAAAAGATATAAATATAGTTATAGAAGAAAATAGTATAAATCAACTACAACCAAAAGATTTAGACTTAACTCTGCAAAGCAGAATAGATGAGGAAATAACATTTAGCAAAGACTTAGGTATTAATGTATTTCTAGAGCAGACTATATTTAAACAGATAAAAGACAATAACCTAGAAAGTGACTTAAAAAGATTAATTATAAAGATTGATAAATGCATGAAATCATCAAATAAGTCGTTAAATTTAAATAGTCTAGGTTTTAAAAAGTATGAGGGGATAAAAGATAATAGTATTTATGGATTTGATTTCAATAACAAGATAAATGATAGTGATAGAATAATAGCATGTTTTATGAAAGATTATGTTAAAAAGAATGAATTTGACTTTGATAGATATAAAGGCAATAAAAACGACAAAAAGGGGATTATATTATTTTCAATAGCTAAGCACAACGATCAAGAAAAAGAAGCATTAAAAGTATCTAAAAGGATAAATAGCCACTTCTTTGATAATGAAAACTTCAAAAATTTAAATAGAAAAAAAGAAATGACATATAAAGATATGTTGGAAATAAGGGATAACGTAAAAAGAAACCAAGAAACTAATATGACATTTAGAGCTATTGATTTTAACGATAATGAAATAATATATCAAGAAGTACTGACAAAAGAACAAGCCAAATATATAGATACATTTATTCAAAAATCAGAACCATTCATATTATCAGGTATAGCTGGTAGTGGAAAAACACTATCTACAATCAATTTAATACCAGATATGGTTGAAAAAATCAAAAATATGAACTCAAACAAAAAAATTCTCTACATTACATTTTCAAACAACTTAAAAGAATATGTGAAATCAAAAGTAATGGAAAATTACTATGAATATAACGAATATATAGATATAAGAACTTTTGTAGATATATGCACAGAGATAAATTATAAGCATAACAACAAAAAAATAGATAGATCTAAAATTATAACGCAAAATTCTTATAATAAAAGTTTTACAAAGTTTTTAGAATGGTTACAGCAGACATCTAGGGACGGAAATATTATAAAGTTTATTAAGAAATATGAAAATGAAAAAAATATTATTTATAGCGAAATTTTTGGAATACTAAAAGGTTCTATGTACGTCGATTGGGACAGGAAAGAGCCATATATAGTAAACTCTGAATACTATATCAACAATAGTAAACAAATAGTAGAAGATTATAAAATTTTTGTAGAAGAAGATAGGCAAATTCTATATTCTATAACAGAAAAATACAACCAGTGGTTGTGCGAAAATGACTATCACGACATAAATGATATAGCATTTGAATTACAAAGTTTAATAAAAGAAAAATCTATAAACTATGAATATGTCGTAGTTGATGAGGTTCAAGATTTTACAGAGGTTCAAATATATATGTTGTTCTTATTAGCTAAAGAACAAGAAATTTATGCAAAGAATAAAACAAGAAAAATATTATTAGCAGGGGACCCCAACCAAATAATAAATCCAACATTTTTTAAAATAGGAAGGCTTACAAAATTATTTTATTTATACGGATATCATTATGAAATTGAGCGACTTAATGAGAATTTCAGAAACTCTATAAATATAATGAAGATGAATAATATTGTAAATGAAATAATAAATGATAAACTTCCGGCAAGAAAAGAAGAAGACAGACAGTTTGAAATAACAAAAAACAATAAAACAGGTATAATAGAGCAAGTTGAAGCGACAGAAGACAACTTAAAAATTATATTTAGTGAGCTTGATGCATCTGCAAAAGTTGCGCTTATAGTATCTGATGATGAGAAAAAACAACATCTAAAACAAAAGTACAACTGTAAAAATGCATTTACAATATCTGAATTTAAAGGGAAGGAATTCGATAATATAATAGCTTACAATATATTATCCGACTATGCAGATATTTATGAAGAAGTTTATAAAAAGGAAATTTTAAAAGAAGGTCATTACAGTTATTACTTTAATCGATTTTATGTTTCTATAACTAGAGCAAATTATAATTTAGTCTTAATAGAAGAAAAAGAAACAGAAGTATTAAAAGAAATCAAAGCAAAACTAGGCGACGATATAAAATATATAAAAACTTTAACCCAGTTTAAAGATTTAAACTTAGGAGAAGTAGTAGGAGATAGTATAGAGCTGTTTAAATTAGGAATGAAGTTTTTCTATGATGAGAGATATTCAGTAGCGAAGAACTACTTTATTAGAAGTGTGGAGCCAAATTCAAACAGTTTAGCAAGGTTGTGTGATTTGTTTGAAGAGGATGGAAAATACGAAGAAAAAGGAGACAAGCTATTTGAAATAGGTGAGTATAAATTAGCACAGAGCTATTATGAAAAATCATATCAGTTTTCAAAATTTGCGATTATGTACTTGTATATAGAAGATTTATCTTATGAAAAACAGTTGAGAGAATTTTATAATAGCTTAGAAAAAGAGGGAATAAAATTTAGCGATTTATTTGATGAATATGGAAAACAGTTTGATAAACTAAACGATATATTGCGAAATAAAATAATAAAAACGGAAAAATTAAAATCTAATATTCAACTGAAAATGGGGAATATAAACAAACTATTTGAAAATATAAATACAAAGGTGAATGGGAGATAGGTGAATAATATGACGAATAACGAATTAAACACAAGGGGTATAGTAGAATCAATTGATAAGTTTAATGAAAATAGTGAGCAAATATGTATAACGTTAAATGGATTAGAGGGGAGTATAAATGAATTTAATAAATCGATAACCAAGCTTGATTCTTTAAAACAAATCGATATAACCAAAAAGAAGATGGACGAGTTAAATACATATAAAAACAAAGTAGTGCAGATGGTAAGCGGGTTAAAAAATATAGATAAAGATTTGAGTGAATTAGATGAACTGATTAAAACTATTGCAAAGTTTGGAGATGAGATACACTCTGTAATGAAAAATAGCAATATGATAAGTTTTACTACAGTATCAAAAAACGTTAGAGACTTAGATAAAAAAATTACGGCTTTTAATAAGAGAATCGATACATTTATAGAAAGTGAATTATTAAAAAAGATGGACACTCAATATGAAGGTATAATGGAGCATATTGATTCTGTACTAGAAAGACAACAAAAAATGATAGATGAAATAGACAATAAATTAGATCAAATAGCGCCAGAAACTATCAATAATAAATCGACTTCTAGCAATATTGTAATTGATTCAAAATTTGAAGGAAATATCGAAAATATGATGAGAAGTGTTATAGAAGATGTAATTTGTAAAAATGACGGAAAGAAAAACTCAAAATCTTCAATTTACGCTGGATTTAGTACAAAAGTACTACAAGTTTTATCAGAAGAAGGGGAATTAGAGGCTAGTTATATTCTTGGAAATAGATATTATGATGAAGGTGAAATTGATAAAGCTATTTTAGAATATGAAAAGTTGGTTGATAATAATGACAATAGATGTGAAGAGAGATTAATTAAAATATATAAACAAAAATCAAAAGAAGAAAATCCACTATATCAAGAAAAACTAGGATTTGAACTATATAGAGGTAAAATAATTAAAAAAGATATAGATAAAGCTATAAAATTATTAGAAAAAGCAGAGAAAAACGGAAGTAAAAATAGTAAAAAATATCTAGAGCTTATAAATTTAAAATAAAAAATTTAATAAATTTGTGGAGGGGTGAAAGATTTATTCACCCTCTTTTTGATTTTAAATTATAATATTAATAAAATACTTATTATCAAAAAAATCCATAAAAAACTTATAGTTTAATGATATAATTATTAAGAATATTTATCTAAAATGAGTTATTTGCAGTAAAAATAGAAAATGATATATATAAAAGAATGAAATTTATTATAAAAGTCAAAATATATAATAAGGCAAAAATACTGGCAAATAAATGAATTGACAAGAAGTAAAATAAAGAGGTGATTTTGTGGAAGAAAAACTACAAGAAAAGGCCGTTTTAGTGGGCTTAAATATAACAACTAATGTAAAAAAAATCGACGATATTGATATAAATGAATCTATGGAAGAACTTAAAGAATTAGTAAAGGCTGCTGGAGCAGAAGTTTTAGCATCTGTAATTCAAAATAAACCAGCGAGAGATGCTGCTTATTTCATAGGAAAAGGTAAAGTTGAAGAAATAAGAGATTACTGTCAAATGCTTGGTGCTACAATGATAGTATTTAATGATGAATTATCAGGAGCACATATGAGAAATATAGAAGATGTTACAGGACTAAAAGTAATCGACAGAACAGCTTTAATATTAGACATATTCGCACAAAGAGCATTAAGTAAAGAAGGTAAACTACAAGTTGAGCTTGCTCAATTAAAATACAGATTACCAAGACTTTATGGAATGGGTGGACAAATGAGTAGAACTGGTGCTGGTATAGGTACTAGAGGTCCTGGTGAACAAAAGCTTGAAATAGATAAAAGACATATCTTAAATAGAGCTGCTGACATAAGAAAAGAGCTTAGAGAAGTAAAACAAAACAGAGAAACTCAAAGAGTTCAACGTCTAAAATCAAATATACCAATTGTTGCACTTGTTGGTTATACAAATGCAGGAAAATCGACTTTATTGAACGAATTAATAAAGACACACAAAGATTACGAAACTGAAAAAGAAGTTTTCGTAAAAGATATGCTATTTGCAACACTTGATGTAACTTTAAGAAAAGCTACTTTACCAAATAAAAGAGATTTTCTAGTAGTAGATACAGTTGGATTTGTAAGTAAACTACCTCATGATTTAGTAGAAGCATTCAAAGCAACACTAGAAGAAGTTAAATATGCAGACTTAATACTACATGTAATCGACGCTACAAACAGCAGTTTTGAATTACAAAAACAAACTACTGAATCAGTATTAAAAGAATTAGGTGCAGATGATAAGAAAACTATAATAGTTTACAACAAAATAGACAGACTAGAGCTAGATATTTATCCAAGAAATAGAGAAGATAGAATTTATATTTCTGCTAAAAAAGGTATCAATATGGATATCCTTCTAAAAATGATAGAAAATGCTTTAATGGAAGACACTTATCAAGTTAAATTATTACTTCCATACGATAAAGGTAATATATTCAGTAAAATAAAAGAAAAATACAACGTAGATTACTTTGAATATGTTGAAAATGGAACACAACTTGAAGTAAGTTTAGATGAAGAAGATTATAATATATATAAAGAATATATAGTTGAGGAATAAAAATGGACATAAGTTGGAGCAATATCGATAACTTAGATGACTACTTTATTACATATCTTCTTTATAACGAATCAAAAACAGTGTCCCAAATTAGCAAAATCAGAAATATACCAATTGCAGATGTAAATGATCATTTAATCAAAGCAAAATTAGAAATAAAATCTGCAAACAAACAAAAAGTAGAATCTTCAAAAGATATATTGGATAAATTTTTAGAATTAGGCAAAGACTCAAGACTTGAATTTATAGAAGAGCTGAGTCTAGATGAAGAAAAAGAATTAAACTTCAAAAGAGAATTATACAAAAGAATACTTAGAGAACAAAATGCAGATGATTTAATTGTCTTAATTTGGGCAACGGGAGAGTTTAGAGATGAAAGATTTTTAAAAATACTTCATCCTCTTACAAACCATAGACATTCAGACATAAGAAGAATAACTTATTCAGCTATTAGAAAAATATCTTCTCCAAAGAGCAAGTTAGTCTTGGAAAAGGGGCTATATGACCCAAATCCACAGACAAGACAATATTGTGCCAAAGCATTGGCAAAGGTGGGAGATGATAAGACAGTCGAGATTTTGCAACGACTTATAGACAGAAAAAAAATCAACGAAAAAGAATATGTCATCAGGGCATATAATGAAGCAATTTTGGCTTTGAAATATCTAACGGCAGGGGGAGAGGCACTATGAAGACATATAAAACATTACACAGTTTTGGAACAGATGAATACATAGTAGAAAAGTCTACTTTTATAGGATATGCAAAACCTATAAAGTCTGAAGAAGAAGCAGTAGAATTCATAAACGAAATAAAAAAGAAGCATAAAGATGCTACTCATAATGTTTGGGCATATACTGTTGGTGAAACTATGAACATCCAACGTTATAGCGACGATGGAGAGCCACAAGGAACAGCAGGAATCCCAACATTAGAAGTTATAAAAAAGGAAGACTTAAGAGATGTAGTAGTTGTTGTAACTAGATATTTCGGAGGAATAAAATTAGGAGCAGGCGGACTTGTTAGAGCATATACAAAAGGTGCAAAAGTTGGTATTGAAGCAGCTCAAATTATACAAAAGGTAAAATACAAAGAAATAAGTGTAACTATAGACTATAACCAAATAGGAAAAGTTCAAAATGAAATAATGAATATGGGTTACAAAATAAAAGACACTTTATATACTGACAAAGTAGAAATAATAGTTTACTCGAGAGAAGAAGAAGCAGAATCACTAAAATCTAAAATGATAGATATAACTAGTGGAACTGCAGAAATAGGTGAAAGTGAAGGGTTTTATCTATCTGAAAAAGAAGGGGAAATTATTTTTTAGATAGGGTTTATTTAACAATAGATATATCGAGGGGGACGTCATAATGGAAAGTGAAAAAAACAAAATAACAAGACAAATAGGAATCTCTCTAGCTATAATAGGAATTTTATTCTTAGCTATAGCAATTTTGAATTTATCAAAAAATGAAGAGATAATCATATTCTGCTTTATGTATGGATTTATGATTTTCATGGTATTTAATTTATTTAAATTATCTAAATCAGGAAATGTGGATATGAACAATACTATAGAAAATTTAAATAAATTACAAAAGGACTTAGAAAGACAAAATTTCATACAAGATATGTTGAATCACGCCAATATGGAATTTGAAATAAATGAAAAAATGGCTTATATAAATAAAATTATTGAAAAATACTCAGACAGTGCAGATGGTTATTACTATCGTGGCGAGTTTTATATAAAATTCGATAAATTTTATTCAGCTATAAAAGATTTTGAAAAAACATTAGAACTAGACAAAAACTATAAAGAAGCATATAGGGGTAAAGGTGTTTGTTATAGTAGACTAGGGGATAATGAACTAGCAATAAAAAATTATAAAAAATCATTGGAAATAGATCCAAGATATGAAGTAGCTTACTATAACTTAGGAGTATCTTATAGCAACTTAAAAGAATACGATAAGGCTATGGAAAGCTACACAAAAGCACTAGAAATAGACGAAAATGATGTTAGTGCCTATTATAATAGAGGAAGAATTCTAGCTTATTTAGGCAGATATAAAGAAGCATTAAAAGATTTTACAAATGCTATAAATCTTGAAAAATACGACGAGAGAATAGTCTACGAAAGAGCAGGACTATATTATTTAATGAAACAATATAAAAACTCACTACTAGACTACAAGACATTTGTAACTTTGGCTCCACATATGAAAGAAGGTTATTTGGGAATGGCGGATTGTTATTGTCAAATGAACCAAATTAATAACGCAATCGAATACTACAATAAATCCATAGAACTAGACCCAGAGTACGAAGAAAGCTACTTTAATCGTTCAGTAGCTTACTTAAAACAAGATAATTTACGCAAGGCCATAAAAGACTTGGACAGAGTTATAATATTAAATCCTAAAAATGGTGAAGCATATTACAACAGAGCACTTGCTTATGGTCAAATGGAAAATCACACAAAAGTAATACGTGATTTCTCAAAAGCGATAAAAATGGGATATAAAGTAGGAAAATCTTACTGCAATAGAGGAAAAGAGTACTCTATAACAGGAAACTTCAAAAAGGCAAAAGATGACTATACTCGCTCTATAGAACATGGTTACGAAAGTTATATTGTTTATATGGGGAGAGGAGCTGCAAACTTAGACTTAGAAGAATATAACGAAGCAATACTTGATTTTAATAAAGCAATTGAGCTTGATAAGAGCCAATTTAAAAATTATTATTATAGAGGTTTGGCTTATTATAAACTTCAGCAATATAAAGAAGCGATAGACGATTTTTCTGTTGCAATAGAAGGAAATCCATCTGACATAAGAGCTTATGAAAAACGTGGGGATGCATATTGCCAAACAGGTGATTATGATAATGCAATAAAGGACTTCTTTATGATAAGTAGATTAGAAGAAAAAAATTAACATAAAAAGCCTAAAACTATATTGTTTAATAGTTTTAGGCTTTATTTTTTTTGTTTGTCTTTGTGCATATAACCTTTTTGAATTTCAAAGATTCCTATAATCAATAAAAATACTCCAAAACATTTTCTTAAGATATCAGATGATAGATATTCTGCTAATGTAGAGCCAAAAAAAGCACCAACTATACCGAATAATACTATCGGAAGAACTAATTCAAAGTCGACGTTTTTCTTTTTAATATGTATGTATAGTGCTGCTATTGTCATAGGAATTGATGATAGTAAGTTGGTACTTTGGGCAATTTTAGGGTCAATACTTGCAAATAATATAAGAGCAGGGATTAGTATTGTTCCTCCACCCATTCCCATTCCGCCGATTATTCCAGCAAAAAATCCTATTATTGCTATTAACATAAATTCCTCCTATTAATAAAAAATCATTCTAATTGCAGATATTATCATAACTATTCCGAAAGCAATTCTCAAAAACTTACCGGTTACTTTGCTCAATAATTTTGCTCCCACGATACCTCCTATTATACTTCCTATGGCGGCTTTACATGTAAGACCAATGTCATATGTGCCTTTGGAGATATATATTATGGAGCTTGTCGTTGTTAAAAATATTATTACAGCTAAGGCTGTAGCATGTGATTTGTGTTCTTCTACTTTTAAAATATTGTTTAAGATAGGGACTAAAAGAGTACCACCGCCGGAACCGAATAGCCCATTAATAAAACCAGTAAAAGCTCCAATTATAGAATTTTTAATACTAAATGGATTGTTCATATCTTCACCTACCTTGTATTATTATTTGTGATTTTGATAAAACTATGTATAGATGCAAAAATAATAAATTAATTTTGAAATAAATATGGTATTATAAGTATAGATTTTTATAAGAAAGGGGTAAAATAAATGGGAATAAATCAAAAAATAGAAAAAACAGTAGATTGGCTTAGGGAAAAAGTTAAAGAAGCAGGATGCAAAGGATTAGTTGTTGGGGTTTCTGGTGGAATAGACTCAGCTGTAGTTTGTTACCTTATAAAAAAAGCATTTCCAGACAACTCTATAGGGGTAATTATGAGCATCAACAGTAACCCAAAAGACAGAGAAGATGCACTTAAAGTTATAAACGGTTGTGGAATAGATTATATCGATTTAGATTTAACAACTCCACAAGAAATGATATTAAACTCTGTAACTTCAGCTCTTAAAGAAAAGAATTTATATAATGAAGATGGGCTTAGAGCATCAGATTCAAACTTAAGAGCTAGAGTAAGAATGTGTTCTGTTTATACAGTTGCAAACAACCTAGGGTATTTAGTTGTGGGAACAGACAACGCAGCAGAAATACATACTGGATATTTCACAAAATACGGCGATGGAGGAGTAGACTTAGTTCCAATAGCAAACCTTACAAAGGCAGAAGTTTATGAATGGGCTAAGGCACTAGGAGTACACGAAGATGTAATTAATAGAGATCCATCAGCAGGTTTATGGGAAGGTCAAACAGACGAAAACGAAATGGGAACAACATACAACATGATAGACAAGGTTGTATTAGGCAAAAGAGATGAAGTTCCTCAAAAGGACTTAGACATCATAGATAGATTACATAAAATCAGTGAACATAAAAGAAACACAGCACCAAAACCTCCAAGATTCTAATTTACTAAATGGAAGTTTTGTGCTAAAATTTACTTTGCAATAGATTTTGAATAAATCTATAAATGAACGAAATTAAAATTAAGGAGTGAAATTATGGGTCGTATAGGCAATATTATCAATAGAAAAGGTAAACAAGATGCTAAAAGAGCATCAGTATTCACTAAACATGCAAGAGCTATAACTGTTGCAGCTAAAGAAGGTGGAGCTGATCCAGAATACAATGCAGCTTTAAAAACAGCTATAGATAAAGCTAAAGCTGACAATATGCCAAATGATAATATCAAAAGAGCAATAGACAAAGGTGCTGGAGCTGGCGGTGGAGAAGATTACTTCTCAAATACTTACGAAGGATATGGACCAGGTGGAGTTGCTGTTATAGTTGAAACTTTAACTGACAACAAAAACAGAACTGCTGGTAACATAAGATATTACTTCGACAAAAACGGTGGTAACTTAGGAACTACTGGATGCGTTGGTTTCATGTTCGATAGAAAAGGACAAATATTAATAGCTGCTGAAAATGTAAGCGAAGAACAATTAATGGACGACGCTTTAGAAGCTGGAGCAGATGATATAATAACAGAAGAAGATGGATTCGAAGTTGTAACAGCTCCAGAAGATTTCAACGCAGTTAGAGATGCTTTAGTTGAAAAAGGATATGAATTCGTATCTGCTGATATAAAATTAATACCACAAACTACTACAGTTTTAGACAACGAAGGTCAAGTAAAATCTATGGAAAAATTAATAGACTTACTTGAAGAAGATGACGACGTTCAGAACGTTTACCATAACTGGGAAATAACTGAATAGTTATTGGAAAGTTAGGGTTTGTAACGTTTTAGAATTTAAAATGTGAGAGATATAACACCTCTGATTATGAAATATGGAGAAATCTGTGTTGAGTGATTAGGGGTGTTTTTGATTATGGATAATATTTATGAAAAGTATATCTATTAAATTAAAATAAGTAATGATACAGAAAGAAAAATTAAGAGATATAAAAATAAATTAAATAAATTTTTTACTTATTGTAAGAATAAACATGAATTACTAGAGATTGAAGAAATAACACATTTTCATATTAAACAATATTTAAAGCAACCTAAATCTAAAGGTTTAAATCATAGTTATATAAATACAATTCTCAAGAACATTAGAAGTTTTTATAATGATTGTTACAAAGAACCATATTGTTTAAATATTGCAAAAAAAGTTGAATTTCTAAGAGAAAAAAGTTAGAGAGAGAAGAATTTTAGGATATGAAACAGTTGAGGTAACTAAAACGTATTAAAAAAGCATTAAAGATTAACAAATTGCAGGAATAAGTTGATTAATGAATTTAAGCAAATACAAAGGAGATGCTAGTAACACCCTTTTACACAAGAACCCAAATTAAAAATTAGCTAAAAAAATTTATTGAACTTGTATATATGAATATATTGGAAATACTAAGTTTGATAGTTATTAACAATGTAGTATACTATAATTATAATAAATGCATAAGAGGCAAAAATATGAATAGGAATGTGAGAGAAAATAAAGTATTAAATGTAAGTTTAAATTTAATAACAAATAAAAATATTAGTTCATATATAAAAAAGTTTTATAAATATATAATAAAAGGGGTAAAGGGAGTGATTTTATGTCTTGTAGTAAAAGGGATGAAGATAGTAATTTAATGTCTTGTGAAAATTTAAAGGAAGTAATATTAAATATATGTGAAGGCTATAGCCAAATTAAAGAAAATATATTAAATGAAGATATAGTAGAGTGTTTAGGGGATATTAATAAGGGTGTAAAAATTTTTAATATATTTAGATCTAAATACTCTATTTATAAATTTGATAGATTTTTAAAAGGATTTAATTATAATAATTGCAATGATAATGATGTATCAAGATTAATTGAATATTTAAAAAGTGATGAAAAAGTAGAGTTTGTAGCTAGTACATTTGATAAAATTTTATCTTCAAATTCTAAAAAATCATGTTATATAATGGGAATGTTGTTTAGTGAAATAGTTGAAAAAAATAAAAGTGAAAATATTACTAAAAGTGATTTAATGATAATTAATGCATTATCATTAATGAATGATTGTGATATTGAAAGTTTTGTTTATTTATACTCCTCTATTGAAGAATCAAATAAAGAGTATATAATAACAGATGAAATGAAAATTGATTATAAGAATAAATATAATATTTCAGATTTAGATCTTAAATTATCATTAAATACTATGCAAAATGCATCACTGGTTGAAAAAGGTTCTAATTATAATGAACAAAATGAATTACTTACATTTGATGAATTAAAATTTACAAAATTAAGCGAAAAATTGTATAAATGTGCTAGCTGTATAAATATGACAACATAGAAAGATTTTTCATTGATTAAAAATATATAATTTAATATATAGGTATATTAAGTATGAGTAGAAAATTAACAGTCATAAAAGTTTGTCAACATTGTAAAGTTTCCAAAAGCTTATCAGATTTTCATAGAAATAAAACAAAACCTTATGGACATAATTGAATATGTAAAGAGTTTCAGGCTAAAGTTAATAAAAAAATAAGAAATAATTTAAAAAGTCACTTTTCATAATTTTTTTTAATTATGAAAAGTGACATATATATAGTAAAACTATGTATTCGAAATAAAATCCAAAGCAATATAAGACAACTTCAGCTTAATAATATAATTCAAATCCTCAAAATCGATACAATACTCATCTCTAATCTTGCTCAAGCGATATTTCAAAGTATTATAATGCACATGCAGTTCATCGGCAGTTTTTTTGATATTGCCGTTATTATCGACGAACAATTTCATCATTTCAAGATATTCTTCTGATGCAGAATTTATAAATTCTTTAAAGTTCAAATCAATAATATTATCCGTATTTTCATTTATCAAAAACTCATAGACCAAGTCTGTCAGCATAAAATCGGAGTAATAATTTATACGATTTTTATGAGATGAGATAGTAGAGTAATCAAGTGCTTTTAGTGTCTGGTTGTATGCTATTTTAATATCGTGTAAGTTGAAGAATATGTCGCTAATTCCAACTGATAGATTATATTTTTCACATATGTCTAAAAAATATTTAGAGTATATTTTAAATTTGTGAGGATTATCATCTCTTGTGACATATAGTATGCATATCTGATTTTTATATATAAACACAAACTGGTTGAAAAATATAGATTTTATCAAGTCATAAAGTTCTTTTAATTTTTCTATTGTCATTTCTTCTTTCGAGCAATTAATATTTAGCAAAAAGAAGTTTGAATGTAGTTCTAAATTTAATATTTCACATGTATTTTCAAGAAAGTGAGGTTGTGTGTTATCACATGACAATAAATAATAAAATATCGAGTCTATTTGAGTGTTTTCGCAATAAGTAAAACGAGGGTCGTTTATTATTGAAGGGGCTAGTATTTTGCCCAAAATGTTTAACACACGCATGTCTTCTTTATTAAATGGTTTATTAGCCTCCAAAACATAGATATATGCTATGTTAAAATTATTTATTTTTATTGGACATGTAAGAACCCTATGTTCCATTACGTCCAAATAATCTATAATATGTGAATCACTTTCTGTTGATAGAGGTTGTACAAATTTAATATTGTAATAAATTTTCTCTAAATAATTTGGATCGGGATAGCCATATTTTAAATAATCTTCCCAAATTGTATCATTTATATCGAAATTATCATCACTATGACAACAAAGATAATTTGCAGAGTTAGTTATTATTATTGGATTTTGTAGATAGTGATGAATTGTTTTTATAATATCGTCTATATTTTGGTTTTGTGATAATGCATCTATAATACTGTTGGAAGATGCGATTATATCAGCATTTACGTTTATGATATCCTGCAAATCTTCTAACAATTTATATAGACTTATTTTATCTTTTTCTAATATTAGAATATTACAGTTTTTAAGTTGAAATAAATCATATTTTATATTTACATCTACTATTATCAAGAAGTTTATGATTTTATCGCTCTTAAAATTTTTTGGGAAATTGGATAATTTACATATATAAAGACTGTAAGAGTTAAGGTAGTCAAAATCATCTTCTATATAATAGTAATTTGAAATATTTATATTTTTTCTGATAATAACTATTGGATTTTTTGACGATAATTTTGTTGATATTTCATTAAATGTTGCTGACATATGAATCCTCCTTTCAATTTAGTCCAAGATCTAATTTATATCCCTCTGAAATTTCTAATGCAACTATTGCAAGTCTTAGTTTTATTAATGAATCAGAGTTTTTTAAATCTATGAAGTATTTAGTTTTTAATTTTTCGATTTGATATTTTAATGTATTATAGTGAATTCCAAGCTTTTCTGCTATTAAGTTTAGGTTTTCGTTGTAATCTAGATAGTATTTAATTGTGGTTATTAAATTTGTATTATTATCAGCTAGAAGTTTTAAAATCGTTGAATCTAAGATATAATGAAGCTTTTTTTTCACTACAAAATCATACATTAAGTCGTGTAAAACAAAATCATCATAAAAATTTATAAAAGGTTTTTCACCATCTGTAAAATTAAGATGATTTGCGAAATTGATAGCAGATAGTGATTCGAAATAGGCATTTCTTATACTAGAGATACCGTCAAATAACTTGCTGACTCCGACTGATAATGTGTAGTTTTGTATAAATTC
This sequence comes from uncultured Intestinibacter sp., assembly GCF_902468165.1. Taxonomy (NCBI): domain Bacteria; kingdom Bacillati; phylum Bacillota; class Clostridia; order Peptostreptococcales; family Peptostreptococcaceae; genus Intestinibacter; species uncultured Intestinibacter sp. The sequence continues at coordinate 15,120 of NZ_CABQXJ010000007.1, read as the reverse complement.
GAGAAACTCTTCGTATTCTTTGCATTTCTTAAAATAATCAAATGAATTTTTATTGTTATAAAGAACAATAATGTTTTTATCAAATACAAATACATAGTGTTTTTCAAATATGCCTTGAACCATTTGTTTGACATAGTTTACCTTAGATTTTGAATTTATATTATCCAAATCACACAGACAAAGAAGGTACATATTTGAATCTAAGTCGAATTTAAAGTTAGATAATTTTTTTCTCATAAGTAACATGTTTGGCTTTGGATTATTCATTAAGTCGCTCAAAACAGAATCAAATCTGGATGTTTCTAAGTTTAGAAATTTTTTATCAGAAATCATAAGAGGATACATCATTTTTGCCAGAGTCTTGAGAATATGTATATCACTTTGAGTAATATCTCGATTGACTTCCAACACACATATACGCCCAATTGAAAAATCAATATGTTTTATTGGGATTGCAATTTCCCTATGATTCATAAGACCCTCAAAGAAAGTAATAACATGATTATAGCTAGATTCTGCTATAAGTCGATTTTCTCTACTTTTATTGTATTTTAATGAATATTCAGGATGGGGACGATTGTTTTTTAATTGAAATTCCCAGACTGGCTCATTTAAAATAGTTTTTCCAAGTTCAAAATAACAAGTTTCATATTTAGAATTTAGCACCATTATAGGGTTGTTTAAATACTCAAAAGCTATAGAAATCATATTATTGATAGATAGATCATCTTCAATACTGAAAAATAGTTTTTCCTTGAAAGATGAAAGGGCATCATCAAAATTTAATAGACTTTGAATTATTGTTATTATCTCAAATATAGAAATAGATTTTTCTTCTAAGATAATATAGTTGCAGTTGTTTAAGTAAGGCAAATCTTCTGGCTCGCCGATTATCAAAAAATTTATTTTATCATAATTAAAAATTTCATTTGGAAGTTTATTAGCCCTAAAAATATATAAACAATATGGGCTATAATCTTTAAGATTTTTAGTTGAAAACTTAAAATTTACTATTTCACTATCAAATGATATTTTGTATCTTGAAGTGAATTTAAAAAATTTGTCTAATATTTCATTAATGCTGATATACATTTTGGCCTCCTTTTCTAAAAATCACTAAAAATAAATGTTTCTAATTTATATTATAGAGCATTAAAAATAATAATTGGTAAAAAATGTAGATTTATTCAAAAATAATATGATTTTTTTATAAGAATCTACAAATAAACTTTATATGAAAATTATAAAATTTTATAAAAAATTCATATATTCCTACATTGAAAATAACCCTCTTAAAATCCTATACTTTAAATATAAAGAAAAGAAAAACAAACAGACGCAAAGAAAATGTTAACAAAATGATTAAAAAAATATTTATTATATGTTAGGGGGAAATAATATGTCTAAAATTCAAGAAGTAGCAACAGCAGTAGAAAGAGGTAAATCTAAAAAAGTAGCAGGTTTAGTTCAAGAAGCTCTAGATTCAGGCGCAACTGCACCAGAAATATTAAATGCAATGATAGATTCAATGACAGTAGTAGGTGATAAATTTACTAAAAATGAAATATTCGTTCCAGAAATGTTAGTAGCAGCACGTGCAATGCAAAAAGGTGTTGAAGTTTTAAAACCATTATTAGTTGGAGATAATGCAGTTTCAGCAGGAAAAATGATAATGGGAACAGTTGCAGGTGACTTACACGATATAGGTAAAAACTTAGTTATAATGATGCTTGAAAGTGCAGGATTTGAAGTTATCGACTTAGGTGTTGATGTACCAGCAGAAAAATTTATTCAAGCATTACAAGAAAATCCTGATGTAAAAATAGTAGGAGCATCAGCACTTTTAACAACTACTATGTCAGCTTTAAAAGAAACAGTAAAAGCACTTAATGAATATCCAGGTAGAGATAAAATAAAAGTTATGGTTGGTGGAGCTCCAATAACACAAGAATTTGCAGATGAAATAGGAGCAGATGCTTATACAGAAGATGCAGCAAGTGCAGCTCAAGTAGCTAAAAAATTAGCAAGTTAAGATTAGAAATGATATATGTTTAAACTAAAACTTGTTATATAAAAGTTTTAGTGCAAGGGTGGTTATTAACTAAAAATAAAATATAAATGGGGACTCTTTATGAAAAAAATAAATAATAAAATAAAATCGTTTTGGGGAATAAGCGAAGTAGGATTTTCATTTATGAGTACAGTTGAGACAACATTCTTTGTAATATTCTTAACAGATGTAGCTCAATTACCATTAGCGTTAGTTGCAGCGATAACATCTGTAGCAGGGATAGCAGATGCTATAACTGCTATGTTAGCAGGAGTAATAATAGATAAGGTTAATTTTAAACATGGGAAATACAGACCTTGGCTTATATATTTGCCACCGTTTGTAGTAGCATTTTTCGTATTGATGTTTACTAAGATTGGTTCTGACCCAGTGGCAGCATTGCTTTGTGGTTTGGGATATGTTTTAAGTCATGCAATTTGGAATATATGTTGGACAGCAAACAGAACTTTAGTTGGTGAACTTACTGATGATCCAGAAGAAAGAGCATTCCTTTCTGGTAGAATATCTGCTGGTTCAAGCGCAGGTAAAATACTTGCATCATATTTTGTACCAGTGTTAAATCTATTCTTCTTAGGAATATTTGCAAGCTCAACAGGTGTTATTGGTTATACAATGACAGCTTTGATAGCATCAGTTACTTTCACAGTCTGTTATTTAATACACTTTGCTATTACTAAAGGTTATGATGAACCAAAAGAAGTATTAGACGAAAATGCAAAACATGCAAAATCAATTTCATTTAAAGACATGGGTAAAAGCATTGTATCAAATCCACAATTATTATTAGTTTTAATTTTCGACTTCTTAAAACTAATTGGATATTACACTTTGATGGCGACTGTTGCATATTATGCGAAAGTTGTTTTACAAGATGAATCAGCAATGTCAATTATATTAGTAGTATTTAATGTAGGTGCATTAGTAGGTTCACTTATATCAAAAAATGTGGTTGCAAAACTTGGAAGCAAGATGACAAATATCGTCGGTGTTTTAGGATTTGCAGTATGCCTAGTAGTTATATATGTTATGCCAGCAAATATGATGATAGTAACAGTACTTTTAGGTATAGCACAAATATTCTTTGGTATATCTTATGGAAATACAACAAGTTTATATTCAAATTGCGGAACATATAGCGAATATAAAACAGGTAAAAATACTAAAGCAGTTATAATGTCTTTTAGCTCTTTGGCTATAAAAATATCAATAGCAGTTAGAGGTATTGTTATAACAAGTGTTTTATCAGCAGTTGGATACCATGCAGATGCAGCAATTACAAGTTCTACAGTCAGTGGAATAAAAATATTATGCCTTGTAGTTCCAATAATATTCTTAGTAGTATCAATAATTCCATTACTAGGATATAAGATTAAAGACAGTGATATAGCTATAATGGAAAAAGAATTACAAGAAAGAGAAAGCGCAAATTAAATATAAATAAAGATATATACAATATTTGAAGATAAAGAAGATTGAATAAAATTGAGGTAAATAAAATAAGTTTATAAATTGGGAGGAAAAAAGATGAGCGACTATTCTTTTAAAATCGAGGAAATACAAAATCCAACAATAGATCCAGCTGTTCCAAATCCATATGGAGCAAAATCATTTGAAACAATAAAATATCATACACCTATAACACCAAAGGAAAATGTACTTAGATTGTATAAAGGCGAAAAACCACTTTGGATGCCATCATATTATTTCGATATAAACTTTATACAACCATTAGTAATGCCAGATGCAACTGCTAGATGCAATGGTGGTATAGACTGGTTCGGAATCGAGTGGGAATATGAACCAAAAACAAATGCAGCAATGGTCAAACCAGGAACAAGAAGATTAGATGATATAACAAATTGGGAAAGCTTAGTATTCCCAGATTTATCAACTATAGACTGGCAAAAAGATTATGAAGAAAATTATGCAAAAGTAATCGACCCAGACAAAGCAACTATATTTACAATCGTAAACGGATTATTTGAAAGAACAGCAGATTTAACAAGTTTTGAAGATACTTTCTGCTACTTATTAGAAGAGGAAGAAGCATTAGAAGCATTTTATACTAAATTAACAGATTTCCATATAGAATTAATGAAAATTGCAAAAGAAGTATACCATGCTGATATAATCACATTCCATGATGATATGGGAACTCAAAGAAGTTCTTTCTTCTCACCAACTACTTTTGAAGAAGTTATGTTACCACATTATAAGAGAATGAATGATGCAGCTCATGAAATGGGTCTTTATGTAAACTTCCATTCTTGTGGATGTGTTGGAAATCAAATCGAAAACTTTATAGCAGCTGGATTTGATTCTTGGGAAGGTCAAGATGCTTGCAATGATAAGGTTGGAATATTAGAAAAATACGCAGATAAACTAGCTCAAGTAAGTTCTTTCTCACCAGACCCAGATGGAAAATTAAGTGATGAAGAATATGTACAAGCAGTTAAAGATAGAGTTCATGACTATGGTAAAGAAGGAAGATATATAGCTTGGTATCGTGAAAATAATCCAGAACGTAGAGAAAAAGGATATGAAACAATGTACACAGAATCTCGTAAATTCTATTGTGACTAAGCTAATATAAATTAAGACAGAAAAATTAGTATGGATGGAGGATAAAAAATGATTATTATAGGTGAAAAAATCAACGGTTCTATTCCAGTAGTGGCAGAAGCGATAAAAAATAGAGATGCAGAATTTATAAAAAATAGAGCAAAAATACAAGCTGAAAGTGGTGCAACATATATTGACTGCTGTGCATCAGTTCCAGAAGCTGAGGAAGTTGAAACATTAAAATGGATGATAGAACAAATTCAAGAAGTGACAGATTTACCAATAGCAGTAGACAGTCCAAGTGCTGATGTAATATTACAAGCTTATAAATTCTGTAATAAACCAGGAATTATCAATTCTGTTTCAATGGAAGGGGACAAAATAGATAAAATATTCCCAGAAATAGCAGACACAGATTGGCAAGTGATAGCTTTACTTTCAGACGATAAAGGAATACCACAAACAGCAGAAGACAGATTAAGAGTATTTAAAGATATAATGAAAAAAGCAGAAGAGTACAATATAAAACCTGAAAGAATTCATATAGATCCATTAGTTGAAATGTTATGTACATCAGAAGATGGAATTGCTATGAATGTAGAAGTTATAAGCACAATTAGAAAAGAATATCCTACAATCCATATAACTGCAGCTGTAAGTAATATTTCATTTAATCTGCCAGTTAGAAAATTAATAAACCTAGGTTTTACAGTATTAGCAATGAATGCAGGATTAGATAGTGCAATATTAGACCCAACAAACAGAGATATGTTAGGACTTATATACGCAACAGAAGCTCTATTAGGTGAAGATGAGTTTTGTATTGAATATATAGGTGCATATAGAGAAGGCTTGATTGGGTCTAAAAAATAATTAAGTGAATCCTAAACAAACTTTTAACCATATAAATAAGTAAATAAATAAAAGCATTGATAATATAAGCCCACTTATCAATGCTTATTTTTTTATAAAATAAATACAGTTTTAGGGGATGATTTTATGATATATAGCAAAGAACAGATAGATTTATATTTAAAGAAGATGGAATATACAGATGAAATAAAAATAGATTATGATACATTGTGCAAATTACAAATAGCACATTTAACTCATATACCATATGAAAATATAGATGTATTAAACAAAAAGCCGCTATCACTTGAATCACAAGATTTATTCGATAAGATGATTGTTGGGACGAGGGGTGGATATTGTTTTGAGTTAAATGGACTTTATAGTAATTTATTGAAAAGCTTAGGATTTAAGGTTATAAATTTGGCGGGAAGATTTATATATCAAGATGGCAATACTAGAATGAGACTTCACAGAATATTAAAAATCGATATAGATGATAAATCATATATTTCTGATGTAGGGGTTCTTAGCGAATTATCTAGAAAAAGCTTAGAGCTTGAAGTCGGGAAAGTACAAAATGATGGGAAATGTGATTATAAATTTGAAGATAATCCAAAACAAGAAGGTGAATATATTTTATATCAAAGAAAGCCTAATAAAGATTGGAAACAGATATACAGCTTTTCATTAGAACCACAACTAGATATCGATTATATATTACCTTCTTTTTATTGTGAATCACACCCAAATTCACCATTTATAAATTCAATGAAAGTTGCGCGTTATACAGAAGATGAGCATATAAGATTTTTTGATGGAGAACTAATTTTTTATAAAGACGGTCAAGTTATAAAAATAGAAAAAGTTCGAGAAGATAAGATTTATGATGTATTAAAAGAATATTTTAATATAGTGATTGATAATTTTGTAAAAGTATTAGTATAACTATAAATTTATTTTTACTAATGTTTGAATATTTGACAAAGTCAACTAATTTGTATATAATCTAAATTGTTAAATATTGAGAGGTGGTAATGTGAAAAATGAATCATTTGCCGTTTATATATCAATAATAAGAAAGTACTTTGTATCATATTGTACTGAAAAAATTTCTAACTTTGGGGTAACTTATACTCAATTATTTGTTTTAATTTATATAGGCAAAAATAATGAGTGTTCCCCTAAAGAAATTGTAGAATATCTTAAAATAGATGCAGGACAATTAAACCGTATTTTAACAAAATTATTAGAGAAAGATTTAATCAATCAGAGAAAGAATAATAATGATAGACGATTTAATGTTTTGAGTTTAACCGAAAGTGGTAAAAATATAGTCCAAGAGAGCCAGAAACTCTTTTATTCATGGGATACACAAGTTTTATCTGATATTGATGAAAATAGCATACAAGAATTGATGAATTTAATGAAAAAGATTATTTTTAAATTAAATGAAATAGATGGAGGAAAACAAAATGAACAAATTAAAAGATTTTATGAACATATTGACAGGTAGCTTTAATAACTCTGAGCAGTTTGACAAAATGAAGCTAGATAATATAGATTTTCCTTATGCTGAACATGTAAATACGATTTGTAATGACAAAATTATAAATTTACCAGAAGATTTTAAAGGAATTTTTATGGTTGAAGAAAGTTATTATACATCAAATGGAAATACACATGCTTCACCTCACTTATTTTTATTTACACAAGAAGAAAATGGAATTAAATTAACTTCTTATGAAGTACCAAATGGATATGATAAAAATACATTTACTTATAAAGATTTAAAAGAAATAGATTATAATGAGTTAAGAGTATCAGAAAAATTTACCCCAGCATTATATATTGAAAAAGATGGAGTATGGGAAGGTGGTAGCACAAGCATGTTTTCACCTGTCTTGAAATTTACTTTGTTTGAACGATTTTCAGAAGAGTATTTAGAGGTTAGTGAAACTATGGAAGTTAGAGGTAAGAGAACTTTCGGATATGATGAACCAATTATTTATAAGAGGGTTATTTAGATAATAAATATTTAAAGATAGAATATTGATATTATAAGGCAGTTGATTTTATCGTCAACTGTCTTTTTATATAAAATAACACCATCAAAATTGCGTGTTCTAGTTTTAGATGTAAAGAATATATAGATATATTTATGGGGAATTATGATTGAAATTTAGCCATTGCACAGCAATGTTAACTTGCATTGCTTGATGAAATTGGCGAGTTTTTATAAGATAAAAGTATAAATTAAAAATTTAGGAGGCTCTATATGTTAAATGAAAATTTAAAACAACTTAGAAAAAGTAAGGGGCTATCTCAAGAGGAATTAGCAATAAGATTAAATGTAGTTAGACAGACTATTTCGAAGTGGGAAAAGGGCATATCAGTTCCAGATGCAGATATGCTAATAAAAATCTCTGAGATTTTTGAAGTGAGTGTAAGTGAGTTATTGGGTGCAAAAATAGAAGAAAAAAATGAGCAAGATGTAAATGCTGTGGCTGATCAACTGATGAGGATTAATGAACAATTGGCTATAAAAAATAGACGTTCACATCGAATTTGGAAAACTGTTGGAATTATACTTTTAATCTTTGTACTTTTTAATGTTGGGTTAGTAGTATTAAATTATGCTGCTTTTGAAAGTTATGAAAATAATACAAGCGTACAAGTAGAAAATGTAGGGGAATAAAAAAATGAGGTATGGATACAAACTATACCTCATTTTTTTATGATATAAAAGTATAATTTAGTGCTACAATTAAAAAAAGTAAAAGTTAGAAAGGGGATAGAATAGTGGAACAAACATATGATTTGACACAGGGGAATATAAAAAGACAGTTGATATATCTTTCTATACCACTTTTGATAGGAAGTATATTTCAACAATTTTATAATACAATAGATAGCATAATTGTTGGGACTTATGTAGGGCATGATGCTTTTGCAGCAATTGGGATTTCAGGCACTGTTATGAATTTATTTATATTTATAATAATAGGATGTTGCACAGGACTATCAATTATAACGGCACAATTATATGGTGAAAAAAATTACGATAAAATGAGAAATGAGATATTTTTATCTTCAATTTTAGGCATAGCTGTAACTATTATAATAAGTATTTTGGGAATTTTATTTATGCCTATTATATTAAATATTATCCAAACTCCAGTAGAATTAACAGGATATGTAACTCAGTATATGAATGTAATATTAGGAGGACTTATAACAACTTTTCTTTATAATTTTTTATCCTCAATTTTAAGATCAGTCGGAAATACAAGAATGTCACTAATATTTTTAGTAATTTCAATTTTTCTAAATGTAATACTAGATTTACTGTTAATAAAACAATTTTCAATGGGAATAATGGGAGCGGCTTTGGCAACTGTAATATCTCAAGCTGTTTCAGCATTATTGTGTTATTTTTATATAATTTACAAGATTCCATTTTTAAAAGTTAAAAAGATTGATATGAAGTATAATTCAGGTTTGATAAGATTGACTTGCCAATATTCGTTTGTATCGGCATTACATCAATCATCACTTTATATAGGAAAACTTCTTGTCCAAGGTGCAGTTAATTCACTCGGTGTTGATGCAATTTCTGCATATACAGCAACAGGTAGAATTGAGGATGTAATCTTAGCATTTGGAAATAGTGGCTCTGAGGCAACTTCAATATTTATTGCACAAAATACAGGAGCAAAAAATCAAAAGAGAGTATTAGAAGGATTTAAAGATGCATTAGTATTAATACAATTAGTTTGTATAGGATTGATTTTATTTATATTCTTCCGTTCAGATATTTTGCTTAATTTCTTTTCATTTGATGAGGGAAAGACTGTATTAAATTATGGAGTACAATATTTTAAAATTATATCATTTTTCTATATAATTAGTTTGGTCGGAAGTATATTTGTTGGATTTTATAGGGGAACAGGGCTTGTAAATATACCTGTCATAGGAACTACATTACAAATAAGCATAAGAGTAATACTTTCTTATTTATTAGTCAAATTTATGGGTATTGGTGGAGTAGCTCTTGCTACAGGAATAGGATGGATAGGAATAGTTACATTCCAAATATCAGTATTTGTAATAAAGAAATATTATAAAGTTAAAGAAGAGGAGGAGTAACTATAAAATAATAATATATCATAAAAGATATATGTAATATCTATTTTGAATTAAAATATGAAAAAAGGATTGATGCATAAAATACACCAATCCTTAAGAAAATTAAATGAAAAGTGAGTATATCAAAATATAAATTAAATAAATTTAAAATATATTTTTACACTATTTTTATTGGGTAAGTAAATTTATTTAGCGTGTTCAGCTAATTCTTTTTTGATAACTTCAGCCATTCTCTTAATACCTTCAACTATCTTGTCTTCAGGCATATTAGAATAATTTAATCTACAAGTATTATAAACACCGCCATTAGGGTAGAAAGATTCACCAGGAACGTAAGCTACATCTTTTTCTAAACATTTTTTAGCCATTTCTCCTGCATTGATTCCTTCTGGTAGTATAACCCATGTAAATAATCCTCCTTGAGGGTGTGTAAATTCAACAGAGTCTGGGAATTCTTCTTCCATAGCTTTCATCATAACATCTCTACGTTTTGCATAGCATGCTTTAATTTTTTCAACGTGTGCATCTAAATCAAACATATCCATAAATTTGTTAACTTCCATTTGAGATATTGTAGAAGCTTGAAGGTCAGCACCTTGTTTACAAATATTGAATTTATTTAATATTTCTGGAGCTGCACAAGTCCAACCAAGTCTGTATCCTGGGCAGAATATCTTAGAGAATGTTCCTAAGAAAATAACTAAGCCTTTAGTATCTAAAGATTTTAATGAAGGTAAGAATTCGCCGTCGAATCTTAATTCTCCATAAGGATTATCTTCAATTACAGGTATTTCATATTTATTTATTATTTCCATGAATTTCAATCTTCTTTCCATTGGCCAAGTTCTACCAGATGGATTTTGGAAATCAGGGATAACATATATCATTTTAACTCTATCAGTAGTAGCAAGAACTTTTTCTAATTCTTCCATGATCATACCGTCATTATCAGTAGGTATTTCTATAAATTTAGGTTGATAAGCTTTCATTGCATTTAAAGCACCCATATATGAAGGGCTTTCGCATAGTATAACGTCGCCTTCATCTATAAATACTTTACCAGAAAAGTCTAGACCTTGTTGAGATCCACTAGTTATTAATATGTCATCAGCAGTAACATTAGTTTTTAATTTAGTATTCATTCTTTGTGCAATTTTTTCTCTAAGTGGAGCATATCCTTCAGTAGTAGTATATTGAAGAGCAACTTGACCTTGTTCTTCTAATACAGCAACAGAAACTTTTTTCATTTCTTCAACTGGGAATAATTCTGGAGCAGGCATTCCTCCAGCAAATGATATAACTTCTGGTCTTTGAGTAAGTTTTAAAAGTTCACGAATTGCAGAACCTTCTAGATTATCTAATCTTTTTGCAAATTTTACAGCCATAAAAAGCACCCCCTATTAGTTTTTAAATAAAGCTTTATAAGTACGACTGATTTATTAATTAAGAATAAAGATTTCATTACATAAAATAAAAATAATATATTACTTATAATAATTATACATAATAATTGGAATAATCAGGCAATAAGGAAAATTTATAGAATGGAATAAAAAATATTTATGATTAAAGAGATTCTACAATGATAAAAGGATAAAGTTTAGTAATTTCAACAGTTTCAAAAAAATAAACATCTATAAAATTAAAAAAATATAAAAAATATAACTTAGATAAGATATTTTTGCGATATAAAGGACAAACTTAAAATTTATTAATTATTTTTGAATATGAAACAAACTTTATTAATAAAAAAAATTGAAAAACTAAAATTGCTTTTTAAAATAAACGTAATAAAAAATATTTATACCTATGGATAAAATTTACATATTAGCTGTTTTTCAAAAACTATATATATAATTTAAGTATAAGAATTGTTCTAGTTTTTATTTAAATTTATTTAGTAGAATTAAAAAATATATAGTGAAATTTAACAAAAGATTTAAGAATAGGAATTATTGTATTAAATACATAACAATTTGATGAATGCCATAGAACAAAAGGCTATATTAGTATCTAAAAGATAGGTGATAAAAATGATAAAAGATGATAAAAGAGTAAGACTATTTATTGGACATTATGGCAGTGGAAAAAGTGAAGTATCAATAAATTATGTTACAAAATTAAGAAAGATAGTAGATGGAAAAATAGCATTTGCAGATTTGGATATAGTAAACGTATATTTTAGAACTAGAGAAAAGAAAGAACAGCTTAGAGCTATGGGCATAAATCCAATTGATAGTTCTATAGAAACAGATACATTAGATTTGCCAGCAGTATCAGCACAAGTAATGACACCTTTACATGAAAAGGATGTAGATTATGTAATAGACGTTGGCGGAGATAATGTTGGGACAAGAGTTGTAGGAAGATTTGCAGAACATTTTGTAGAAGGTGAATACGATATGTTCTGTGTAGTAAATGCAAATAGAGAGCAAACTCAAACTGCAGAGGATGTCATAAAGTTTATAAAATCTATGGAGGAAACTTCAAAATTAAAAGTAACTGGTTTAATAAACAATACACATTTAATAAGACAAACTACTGTAGAAGATGTTTTAAGAGGTCAAAAATTAGCTAGAGAGGTTTCAGATTTAACTAATATCCCGATAAAATATGTTTCATGTTTAAGAAGTCTAGTAGATTCACTACCAGATAACTTAGAAGGGGATATATTACCAATAGATTTATATCTGAGAGAAGAATGGATGTAGTGTGAGTTTTATAAAACACAATGTTAAGGGGGGCTATAAAATGGCTAAAGGTAAAGTGACTTTTGATGTAGAACGTTGTAAGAGTTGTGGATTATGTGTTGAAGCATGTCCAAAAGGAATATTAGCAATAGATACAGATTATATTAACCAAAAGGGATATAATCCAGCTAAAGTAGTTGATGAAGAAAAATGTGTTGGATGTGCAAGTTGTGCACTTATGTGTCCAGACGTTGTTATAACTGTTGAAAGAGATTAATTATTTCGAATTAGGGGGGAATCAATAATGGCTAAAATACTTATGAAAGGTAATGAAGCATTTGGTAAAGCAGCTATAGAAGCTGGATGCCGTTACTTCTTTGGATATCCAATAACTCCACAAAGTGAGTTACCAGAATACTTATCAAGAGAACTTCCAAAAGTAGGAGGAGCTTTTATTCAAGCAGAATCAGAATTAGCAGCTATAAATATGGTTTACGGTGCAGGTGGTTCTGGTGTTAGAGCTATGACATCTTCATCTTCTCCAGGGGTTGCATTAAAACAAGAAGGAATTGCTTACTGTGCAGGTGCTGAAGTACCTTGCGTAGTTTTAAATATAATGAGAGGTGGTCCTGGACTAGGAACAATACAACCTTCTCAATCAGATTATTATATGAGTACTAAAGGTGGAGGAAATGGTGATTATAGAACTCCAGTATTTGCTCCATCATCAGTTCAAGAAGCAGTTGATATGATCATAGAAGCATTTGACGTAGCTGACCAATACAGAACTCCTGTTATGGTAGTTGCAGATGGTATGATCGGTCAAATGATGGAACCAGTTGACTTTGATAAAGAACGTAAACATAGAGACTTGGCTCCAAAAGATTGGGCTGCATGTGGACATCAAAATAAGAGAAAACCTAATATAATAAATTCTCTTTATTTACAATCAGAAGAACTAGAAAAACATAATGAACATCTAGAAAGAAAATATAAAGCTATTGAAGAAAATGAAGTTCAATATGAAATGTACAAAACTGAAGATGCAGAATTGGTATTTGTAGCATATGGAACAGTTTCAAGAATAGTTAAAACAACTATAGAATCAATGAGAAAAGAAGGATATAAAGTAGGATTAATAAGACCTAAAACTTTATGGCCATATCCAAATGAAGCATTCAAACAAATACCAAACGCTAAGAACTTATTAGTAGTAGAAATGAGTTTAGGTCAAATGATAGATGATGTTAAATTAGCATGTGAATGCAAATTACCAGTTCACTTCTATGGAAGAAGTGGTGGTATGATACCAGTGCCAAGTGATATAGCTGAAAAAGCTAAAGAAATAATGGGAGAAGTCGCTTTAGGAGGTGCTAAATAATGGCTGTAGTATTTAAGAAAACTAACGGTTTAACTGATGCGATAACTCACTACTGTCCAGGATGTACACATGGTATAATCCATAGATTAGTAGCAGAGGTATTAGAAGAAATGGGATTATTAGGAGATGCTATAGGGGTAGTTCCTGTAGGATGTTCAGTATTAGCATATAATTATTTTAATGTAGATACACATGAAGCTGCTCATGGTAGAGCTCCAGCTGTAGCTACTGGTATAAAGAGAACTCATCCAGATAAGTTTGTATTTACTTATCAAGGTGATGGTGATTTATCTTCAATCGGTATGTGTGAAATTGTTCATGCTGCTGCTAGAGGAGAAAAAATAAGTACTATATTCGTTAACAACGGTATATATGGTATGACTGGTGGCCAAATGGCACCAACTACATTAATAGGTCAAAGAGCTACAACAGCTCAAGATGGTAGAGATCCAGAAAGAAATGGATTCCCTATAAGAGTTAGTGAAATGCTTGCGACTTTAACAGGTGCAGTATTTGTAGAAAGGGTAACAGTAGATACTCCTAAAAATGTTAGAAATGCTAAAAAAGCAATAAGAAAAGCTTTTGAAGTTCAACAAGCAGGATTAGGATTTGGTATAGTTGAAGTTTTGTCTACTTGTCCAACTAACTGGGGTCTAGCTCCAAACGATGCACTACAATGGTTAAGAGATAATATGATGAAATACTATATCCCAGGTAATAAAAAAGATATTGATATAGAAGCCGCAAAAGCAGCGAAGGAGGCGAAATAATATGGCAACATCTAGAGTAATTTGTGCAGGATTTGGTGGTCAAGGTGTAATGTCTATGGGACAATTATTAACATATGCAGGAATGCTAGAAGGAAAAGAAGTTGCATGGTTACCTTCTTATGGACCAGAAATGCGTGGTGGTACAGCAAACTGTGCAGTAACAGTATCTGATGAACCTGTTGGTTCCCCAGTTATAGCAAATGATGCAACTTGCGCAGTAATAATGAACCTACCTTCTATGAAATTTGTCAAAGATGTTGTACCAGGTGGACATATATTAGTTAATAGCTCTCTAATAGATACAAAAGTTGATAGAGATGATGTAAAAGTTACTTATATACCAGCTAATGATATAGCAGGTGAAATGGGAATGCCTAAGGTTGCAAATATGATAATGTTAGGTGCATGTCTAAAGGTAACTAATGCAGTTGATATAGAATCAGTATTACATGCTTTCTTGAAAGTATTTGGAGAAAGAAAATCTAAATTTATACCTATAAATAGAGAAGCCTTACAAAAAGGCATGGATGCAGTTAGTTAAAAAAATTTAATATAAAAAATAATATGGCCCAAAAAGGATTGTCTGACAGCTTTATTGCTGTTGGACAATTCTTTTTTGTATGTAAAACAATAAAAATTAGTTAG
>NZ_CABQXJ010000006.1:0-73587 GCF_902468165.1 uncultured Intestinibacter sp. | reverse complement strand
AATATCAAATATATATAATTATATCTAACTAAATAAATATTCGCTTGTTAAAAGCCCTATGTTTTTATGAAAACGTTATTTTAGAGTTCAATGTAATTACATATGATAAAATAATTATAGTTTTTTATAAAAATAATAAAAAAATCATTCGTATGATTACATAAAAAAATGCATTAAAATATAGATCGAATCTATACTTTAATGCATTTTATTTTAATAATTAATTATCGCCTGTTTTTTGTTGAATAACTTTTTCAGCTATATTAGCTGCATGATCTGAAATTCTCTCTAAGTTACTTAAAATTTCTAGATATATGATACCATTATCTATACTACAAAGATTATTATTTAATCTTCTCATATGATTTACTCTACATGATTCTTCCATTATATCTACTTGTTCTTCCATTTTTATAACTTTACAAGCTAAATGTACATCAGAAGTAACCATAGCTTCTAATGCATAAGTATATGATGAAATAACTTTATTATACATATCGCTTATTTCATTTTGTCCTTGTTCTGAGAATGAAACTTGACCATATATTGCTGATTGTGCTATTTCTGCTAAGTTTTCAGCATGGTCACCTATTCTCTCTATATCATTTACTGTATTGAATAATGCATCTACAGTTTCTCTATCTTCTTCACTTAATGGTGCTTTAGATAATTTTAAAAGATAATTTAATATAGTTTTTTGTAATTGATTTATTATCTTTTCTTGCTTGAAACTTTTTTCGATAGCATCAGTTGATGCTTCTAATATACCTTCCATAGCATGGTCAACACTATATCTAGCTTTTTCACCCATTCTAGATACTTCTTTTATTGTACTAGCTAAAGCTATTGGTGGAGTTTGAATCATTCTGTCATCTATATATTTGATTACTCTTGATTCATCTTCTTCTGTCTCATCATTTTTATCTGGAACAATTTTCATTGCTAATTTAACAATTAGTTTGTTACATGGTAATAATAATAAAGTTGAAACTATATTGAATATAGTATGTACATTTGCTATTTGTCTAGCTACATTATTTGGATCCATTTTAACAACTATATCTACTACGAAACGATTTAAGAATACTAAGAAAATAATTGTTCCTAATATATTAAATATTAAATGTATCATAGCTGCTCTTTTAGCATTTTTGTTTGCTCCGATACTTGATATTAATGAAGTTACACAAGTTCCTATATTTTGTCCATATAATATAGGTAAAGCTGAAGCAAGTGGAACTAATCCTTGAGATGCTAAAACAACTAACATACCCATTGCTGCTGATGAACTTTGTATTATTGCTGTTATACCAAATCCTAAAAGAAGTCCTAAGATTGGATATCTTCCGAATGTAGCTAATAAATCTGTAAATCCTTTATATTCTGCTAATGGATTTACTGCTACTTTCATAGATTCCATACCTGTAAATAGTAAACCGAAACCTATAAATACTTCTCCGACTTGTTTATATTTTTCACTTCCGCCAAATAAATATAGTAAAATACCTATTCCTAATGCAAGTGGAGCTAAACCAGTTAAATCAAATGATACTATTTGAGCTGTTATTGTTGTACCAATATTTGCACCCATAATTACTCCAACTGCTTGTGGAAGTCCCATAAGACCTGCATTAACAAAACCTACTACCATTACAGTTGTGGCACTAGAACTTTGTATAACTGCTGTTACTACAGCACCAAGAATTACACCCATAAAGATGTTTTTAGTTAAAAGTTCAATAATTTTTTTCATTTTAGATCCGGCTACTTTTTCTAATGATTCTCCCATTAGGTTCATACCGTATAAAAATAGACCTAGACCCCCTAAAAGACTTATAACGATTTGCACTTTATTCCTCCTTAAGTAAATACATCATATTCGAATTTTAATTAAATTCATATTTAAGTACATGTTTATTTTATAATGTTGCAACTATAAACTTCAATACTTTTTTTAAGGTTTGTTAATTTCTTAATATAAACTTAACATAAGTATTACATGTATTCACACATAAACCATTTAATTCCATTTTTTCAGTGTTTTCAGAGCTATTTTTTTATATTATTTCATTGAAGAATATCTTTCTATTATCTTTTCAGCACATTTTATACCATCAACAGCAGCAGTTACTATACCTCCTGCATATCCTGCTCCTTCTCCACATGGGTATAATTGTTCTAAAGTTACAGATTCTAAAGTTTCTTCATCTCTTACAATTCTTATTGGAGCTGATGATCTAGTTTCTACACCAGTTAAAACTGCATCTCTCATAGCAAATCCGTTTAATTTTTTATCTAGCTTTGGTAGAGCTTCTTTCATAGTTTCACATACGAAATCTGGTAGGCACTTTCTTAAATCTACAAAAGTATATCCAGGTTGGTATGAAGGTTTAACCTTACCTAATTTTGTTGAAACTCTATCTTCTAAGAAGTCTCCTACTAATTGAATTGGAGCATTGTAATTTCCTCCACCTAATTCAAATGCTAATCTTTCATATTTTCTTTGGAACTCAACTCCTGCTAATGGATGGTCACTTCCAAAATCAGAAGGTCTTACATTTACTAAGAATGCACTATTTGCGTTTTCTTTATCTCTCGCATGTTCACTCATTCCGTTAGTAACAACTTCACCCTCTTCTGATGCTGATGCTATTACTGTTCCTCCTGGACACATACAGAATGTATATGCGGTTCTTCCGTTAGATGTATGTTCTATTAATTTATAATCTGCCGCACCTAATCTAGGATGATTATAAAATTCTTTATATTGAGATTCATTTATTAATATTTGTGGATGTTCTATTCTAGCACCTATTGCAAATGGTTTTTGGTTTATTTTTATTCCATTTTCATATAGCATTTCATAAGTATCTCTTGCACTATGTCCAATTGCTAGTATTACTACATTTGTTTCAATAACTTCTTCTTCATTAACTACTACAGATTTTATTTTTGAATCTTCCATATTAATTTGAGTTACTTTTGAATCGAATTTTACTATACCACCAAGTCTTATAATCTCTTCTCTTATATTTTTTACGACATCTTTAAGTATATCTGTTCCAACATGAGGCTTATTAGAGTATAAGATTTCATCTGGTGCACCGAAGTTTACAAATTCAGTTAATACTTTTCTACATCTTATATCTTTAATTCTTGTAGTTAATTTTCCGTCTGAGAAAGTACCCGCTCCACCTTCTCCAAATTGTACATTAGAGTTATTTTTAAATTTTCTTTCTTTCCAGAAGTTTTCTATATCTTTCGTTCTATTGTCTACATCTAATCCTCTTTCAAGCATTATAGGCATATACCCTCTTTGTGCTAAAACTAAAGCTGCAAATAATCCAGCAGGACCACTTCCGATTACAACTGGTCTATGTTTTAATTCTTGATTTCCAGATTCAACACCGATATATTCTCTTTGTTTTATTTCTACAACATCTTTTAATTTTTTATTTAGAAGTTTACTTTCATTTTTTACAATTACATCAACAGTATATACAAAGTCTATCTTTCCTCTTTTTCTTGCATCTACTGATTCTTTATATATAAAGTATTTTTGTAAATCTGATTCTTTTATTTTTAATTTTTTTAGTACACTACTTTTTATTTTTGATTTGTCGTCATCTATGCTTAATTTGATATTAGATACTCTCAGCATATAAACATCCTCCATTTCTATTTTGCAATCTATCTTTTTATATATTCATTTTCAAAAAGATAGCGAACTCTTAGAGTTCGCTTTTTATTCGTTAAAGTTTTTCACTTATAAGTCCTCTTATTACTTTCATGTTGTTGAATACTTTTTCTAAGAAGTTTTCAACCTCTTCATTGTCTAATAGAGCTATTTCTAATTCATCTTCTTGTGATATATTTTTTGATTCACAATATGATTTAGCTATATTTATTAATTCTTCTTTACTCTCAGAAGATAAATCGTATTCTTTAAAGTCTATGATTATATATTGTTTTATTTTCTCTTGGTTACCTTCGTTATAACCTATTTCTATATGGTATATAACTCCGAATAAATTTTGTGGTTCTTCAGCACCTTTATACACTGGTACTGCTGGGTTTGATTTTATAAAATTAGTTGATACTGCAATAGGATTTCCTAAAGTAAAACTCATAAAAATACCTCTTTCTCTGTAATATACTTCTTTTTATATTTTATCATTTTTTTTATATATTAAAAGACTTTTACATAAATTTTATTATTTTATTTGACTTAAATATGTGAAATTTAACGAAAAAATACCCTATAAAGTAGTATTACCGTATTTTAACTACTTTATAGGGATATTTTTAGCTTATTTTTAATTCTTTATATCTCTTACTTAAAGTTTTAACGCTGATGTTGTATTTTTTCGAGATTTGTCCTTGTGTCACTGTATCATCGCTGTCTTTTCTAACTTCGTATTCAATGGCTGCTGCCCAGCCATTCTCACTTCCTGTATAGGATTCATATGTCTGTTTAAATTTTTTCCATTCTTTTATGCATTGTTCTTTATACTTGTCTTCTACTTTCGATATTAATACGTCATATACTTTACACTGCTCTTTTGGTTGTTTGCTTTTATTAGTTTTTGTCTTTTTTTTATTTTTATCTTGCTTATTTTCTAATTTATCACTTTTGGACTCTTGCTTGAGTTCTTGTTTTGGTTCTTTTTTAATTTTTTTATCATTTGTAACTTCTTTTGTATTTTTATCTAGATCTTTCTTCTCCTCTGTCACCTCTAATAATGGTTTTTCTTTAGGTGGATCTTCCACCATTAATCTTGCAACTATATTATTTTCTATTTTTGATTCAATTTGCTGCTCAATTTTTGACATTGATATATTTTCTATCTTAGATTCAATTTTTTCTGCTTTATATATAGGTATTCTCTCTATCCTAGTCGTCAACTGCTCTTCTGTCTTTTCAACATTGCAATCCTTATTCTTCACTACCCCTTCCATATGCTTAGCAATTATAGGTTCTGACTTTTTAGTAGCTGATTGTGAAGTTATTTCGGAAAGTTGTTTTTCAAGTTGTAATTCTTTTTCTTTTAATCTCAATTCTCTTTCTTTGAGTAATTTTTCTTTTCTAATAAGTTCTAATCTAGCTTTTATTTCTTCTTGTCTCTTTGTCGTTTCTATTCTTTGTTTTAATTTATCTTCTAATCTCTTATTTCTTCTATTTCTATCTTTAAATCCTTCTGGATTTCTTGATTTTCTTGCCATTACTTGTCTTCGTGGTTTTTCTTTTAAAGTAACTTTATTATCTTCGTCGGATTTGGATGTTGTATCTACCAGAGCTGAATTTGATTTTATTGCAACTACCCCTTCATAATCAACATCTGCCACAATTTCATGTTGGGCTTGTCCCATCACCAGTTTTCCTTGTTTATCCTTATCCTCAATTTTTTTCATAGCTACTTCTTTTTCTTTATGTGTATATTGTGGTTCTTTCATCACCATGTTTTCTGGATTTTTGTTATCTTGATGTTGTGATTTATTTATTGTTAGTTCTTTTGCTTTTTCTATTTCCTCTGCTACTTTATCTACTACCAGTTCGCGTGTTTTCTCAATTTCTTTTTGTGTTTTATTTACCACCAGTTCTTGTGCTTTGTTTACTTCTTGTTTTAACTCTTTATCTGGCACCAGTTCTGATGTTTTTTGATTGTAATTTGGTTTTTCTTTATGTCTTATTATTTCTTTTGATTTATTATTTTCTTGTGGTTTTTCTTGTCGTTTGTCTTTTATTGCCACCAGTTTTTCTGGTGTATTACTTTCTTCTTTGACTTTATCTATCACCAGTTTATCTACTTTTGTTGTAAGTTTATTCACCAGTTCTGGTAATTTGTCTTTTTGATTAATTACATTTTGTTCTTTCACCAGTTTTTCATCAATTTCTTTGCTATCTTTATTAATAAGATTTGAGTTTTGTTTTCTTCTCTGTTCTTTAGTCAATTTCGATTTTGTTTTATTTGATATGTTGTTAATTTCTTGAGTTGTATTTAAATCTAAGTCTGTTTTAAGTTCTTGTGTTTTAATATCTGTTGGTTGTTCTTGAATTTCAAAAATAGCTTCTTTTTCTGCCTGTTGAATTATTGTCGGTTCTTCTTTTGTGTATTCTTCTTTAATAAATTCAACTAATGGCATTGCTATTTGTCTCTTAATCTTTTCTTTTGTTTTTTGTGCTGTTTGTTCTTCAACTTCAAAAATAATTTCTTTTTCACCATGTTGAACTATTGGTTGTTCAAATTTTTCTTCTTTCATATTTTGTTTTTGAGCAATTTCTTTTTCTCTCTGTCTAACCATTAGTAGCTTTAATTCACGTTCTTTTTCTTTTTCACTCTTTGGTGCTATTGATTTTATATTGTTATGCACCACAGCATTGTTTAATATGCCTTCTGTATTATTACTTTCTTCATTGCATGGGGTTTGTACTATATATTCTCTTCGTGATTTAATTAAATTTTGATACATAAATTTAATATTATTTATTAAGCACTGTTTCTTTGTTTTGCATTTCTTTTTAGTCTGTTTATATCTATTGTCTATGTCATTTTTAATCTGGGTCTTTCTACTTTCGCTTATTTTAATTGTTTTGTCTAAGAAAATTTTAGTTCCACCTACATTGACGACCCTCGCGAGTAAGAACTCACCTTCCTTATACAAACTAAATAAGTCAATGTCCTCTACATATAAGTCTTCATTTAATAGAATATCTCTCAGTAACACCTTATTAATATCTTTCTCTTTAACTTGATATACACTCATGTATGAGTTTAATGTATTTTCAATTATTTCTTCATCAGTTTTATTGATATTTGCTTTATTTTTATTAAGATAATCTAGCATTATACTACTTTGTTTGTTGTATTTAAAATTTACTAGATAGTATACGTTCATTACATTTTCTAATTCATAATTTGTAATTCCAAAGTCTACTTTGCATTTGTTTTTATATGGCTTTTCATATTCACTAGAGAATTCTATTACCTTTTTCATTATAGTGTCAAATTGTCCTTCCGCTAATTTAACCCTATTTCTCGCGATGTCTTTTGCTTTGTCTTTTTCTAGGCAGCATTTTTTATACTTTCTTCCGCTGCCACATGGACAAGGTTCATTTCTCCCAATCACTTTAAATCCCCCATTCTTCTTTAGATTTTCTTTATGTCATAGCTTTTAGTCAATTAAATTAGTTTTCTATAAGAAGATGTTTTTTTCCTCTTAAAATTAATTATATTCATACTACATTTTCCTTTATATAACTCCATTGATTTACATTTATCACTTTGTTTTTTGATTATAGCCTTTTAAACGACTCTAAACGTCATAGTACAATTTATTTTTCTGTCTTGATCAGTTTCTGTTTGGGAATTTTCTATTTTTATCATTTCAATTGAGTCATATAAATCTAATTCTTTTAATTTTTTATCTATTTTAAATAGATTTTTTGAATTTGAGGAAAAATTCAATTCTAGTATTACTACTTCGGATTGCTCACCTTGTTCATATTGTTTATTTATAAAATTTATATCTACTAAATTTCCTATGCTCTTTTCTATTGATAAAATTATATCCTCTGCAACCTTTTCTTTTTCTGAAAATACTTGTATAGAATCGTCTTCTTGTCTTAAAGTTAAAATTTCATTCCTTTTTTCTTCTAGTTTAGTATTTTTCGCTCTAAGAGGATTTATATATAATAATGTAACTAGAACATAAATTGTTGCTATTATCAATAAAAAACATAGTGATTTATTCTTTTTTAATAGTTTCAATTTATTCCTCCTAATGTATATTCAATCTTAAAAAAGTATTTGTTGTCTTTCTTTTGTAATTCTTGAATATCAAATTTATTTATATTTTCTAAATCAGATACTTTTTGTAATACTTCTGTATCTTCACAATACCCCTGAATTTCTACTTTATTAGAGTCAGAATATATACTTTGGATTTTTTCTATGCCTATGATTGAACTTATTTCTTTTATTTTAGATAAATTTATTTTAGATTTTTCTTTATTTAAATTGTTAGATGATGAAGTATTAATCTCACTAGTTTTTAAATCTTTTTCATATTCATAATCTGAAATAAATTCATTAAGTTGGTTATTTTTAAATGAGTTTATCCCAATTTGTAATATTGTCATAAATACTATAATCAAAATACTTATTTGATATAAATTTAAATCTTTTTTATCTTTTTCAAAAATATTAATACATTTACTATTTTTACTCATTTTAAATTACAACTCCTATATTTACTAAATATTTGTTATTTTGAATATCTATTGTTTTGTCTGAACATAAATAACTTATATTTAATTTAGAATTAAGTTTATATACCTTAAATCCATTTTCTTTGAGTGTATTTATAAAATTATCTTCTTTTCCATAATAAAAAATATCAATATCTTTATCTAATAAGTTAGTTATATATTCTGAACTACTTTCTTTACTAAATACATTTGATGTATAAATTTTTTTCATTTTAATATAATTTAAAATTATTACATCATCCATATTTTCAATAACCATACAATCATTATTTTTTAAATTAATCTTTTCTCGATCTATCAATTTTTGTAATATATCAAAATTCATATTTAGATATTTATGTTTCAGATTTAAGCCTGTCGCTATATCTAAGCAAATTTTTTCTATTTCTTTTGGAAACAAAATTATCTGCAAATCCATTTTATTTTTTCTGTAGTCTAAAATTTTGTATTTTACTATGTAGTCATCTAAAGTTAAGAGACTATCCTGTAATATTTCAAAATTTATATATCCATCTAAATCTCTTTTTCTTATTTTGGGTAAATCCTTATGTTCTCTGATTATAATTCGTGAATTTTGAACGACGAAAAATACTTCTTTTATATTGTACTTTTTTATAATTTCTTTTAGATTTTTTATAAATTCCCTTTTTATATTTAATCTTTTGAGTTCTTTTATTCCTTTATCTATATTGATACAATCTATTACATCTAGCTTTAAGGGAGATTTATCTATTATTAATATTTCACTATCGTAATTATTTAGTTTAATTGTTATACAAGTTCTAATAAGATCACCTCACAATCCAAATATTATTCCTCATAATTTCCTTATTCATTTTATTTATGGAATTATTTATTTTAAATATTTTTATTCTCTTGGATAATATGTCTTTTTACCTAAAGTTACGGTTACTTTTCCGTTATCATCTATTGTAACCTCAAAATCACCAGCATCTTTTTGTTGTGATTTAGGAGTTGATTGAAGGTAGTTTTCTTTAACTAAGTTTTCAATACTAACTGCCTTTCCATCTGCATTAGCTAGTTGTGCTGCTGTAGCAATATTTGCCGCAGTCGTATAGTCCATATTCTTCTTTGCATCTTGTTGTACTTTTGTATAACTTGTCATTGCAATTCCTGAAAGGATTGCCATTAATGTTATTGCGATTACTACTTCAATTAAGCTGAAGCCATCTTTTTTATATTTCAGTATCCCTCTTTTAGATTTTGCCTTTAATATATTCACCAAATTTTCACCTATGTTTTTCATAAAATTCCTCCTTTGAAATTAGTTATTTTTAAAATGCAGAAACCATATTAAACATTGGAATTACCATCGCTATTACAATTATTCCTACTATAATTCCCATCACTAAAGTGATTCCTGTCTCAAAATACTTCATTGTGATTTCAATATTTTGCTCAATTTCACTTTCATAAAATTTATTAACAACTGCTAAAGTTTCTTCTAATCTACCTGATGCCTCTCCTACTGATATCATTCTTATAAAAAATGGCGAAAATAAATTTATATCATCAAGAGATTCACCTATTTTATTTCCTTCTTTTATAGAGTTATTAGCAATTGATATTTTTTTATATAGGTAATCTTTATCTATCACCTTCGCTGATATATCTATTGCACAAACTATTTCCACACCACTTCTAATTAGTATGTATAGTGATTTTGAAAACCTGTTTGTAATATCCATCAATCTATAATCACCTATCTTAGGCAATTTAAAACTCAATCTATATACATCATCTTTTAATTCATCGTTATTTTTAATTAAATATATACTTGAGATTATTAATGTAAATCCTATAAAAAATATAAGGATAAAATTATGTCTAAGAAAATTTGATACAGATATCATTATCTGTGTTATCGCTGGCATTGTTGCATTGCTTTGCGAATAAATTTCTTCATATTTTGGGACAACAATAAACAGCATAGCAAAAACAGACAATACTGTCGCAACAGCTAAGATGATAGGATATATACTAGAGCTTTTAATTTTGCCTTTTACTTTAGACTCTTTATCATAATAGTCACTTAATGTATACATAACTTGGTCCAGATTACTGCTTAATTCTCCTGTATGCACCATACTTATAAAGAAATTTGAAAATGCATTTGTATGTTTAAACGATTCGGTTATCGAATTTCCTTCTTTTATGCTATTTAATATACTTTTTATTATCGGTTTTAGTTTTTTACTAGATTGTTGTTCCAACATTTCTAATAATGATATGATGTCACTTCCTGATTCAAGTAAAATCCCTATCTCCTTACAAAAAATCTTTAAATCTTTTTCGTTAAGTTTTTTTCTAAAATTAAATAACGACTTTTTCTTTTTCATAGATGATATACTAAGCTTATTTTCTTTAGCATATTTTAATACTTCACATTCCGAATCAAAATCTAGATGTATTACCTTTCTTTTATTTTGTTCATCATATACAACACATTTGTAGTATTCCATAAATCACCTCTATCATTTTATTTTTATAATTTATAGATATAAACCATATCTATTACATTTTTATATGTTTTCTGCTAAGGTCATTGATGCAATATTTCTATAGCTATCATCAAATGTAATCATTTTTCCACTTTTTATAGCCATATCTTTTATTTCTTTATGTTTATTTATATCGCTAATACATTGTCTAATCTCATCGTCTATTTGTAGAATTTCATAAACTACAGTTCTACCTAAATATCCACTTCCATGACAATATTCACATGAATTATTTTCTCCATTACAGTATGGACATACCTTTTTAACTAATCTCTGCGCTATAACTCCAACTAATGATGCACTTATTAGATACAAGTCTACTCCCATATCTTTGAGTCTAGTTATTGATGAAACTGTATCATTAGTGTGTAATGTGCTGAGTACTAAATGCCCAGTTATGGACGCTCTTATAGCTATTTTTGCAGTTTCTGAATCCCTTATCTCTCCAACCATTATTACATCTGGATCTTGTCTCAACATTGCTCTTAAGCCTTTTTCGAAAGTTAATCCTACCTTTGAATTTACTTGTATTTGATTTATTCCATCCATCTTGTACTCTATAGGGTCTTCTATTGTTAGAATATTTCTCGAGATTTTATTTAAATCGTTTAATAGAGAGTACATTGTTGTGCTTTTTCCGCATCCAGTTTCACCTACAATTAATACTATTCCTGAATTATTTGATATCATTTGATTTATGATTTGTACGGCTTTTTGTGAAAAACCTATTTCTTCTTTCGTCTTAAAAAAATTATCTCTGTTTAAAATTCTGAGAACTGTCTTTTCTCCATAAGTTGTTGGAATTGTCGATGTTCTAATATCAATTAATTTATCTTTTATATTTATATCTGCTCGTCCGTCTTGGGGAAGTCTTTTTTCTGTAATATCAATTCCCGATTTTAGCTTTATAACTGATGTCAGTGGTATATGTAAATCAAGTGTATATCTGAATGCTTCATATAATTCTCCATCTACACGAAATCTGATTATGAGGTAATTATCAAAAGGTTCTATATGTATATCACTTACATTTTTAGACACAGCATTTTCTAATATTGTTTCAAAAATCTTATATGCATAATCTTCGTCTACTTCAATATTGTTTCCGTATGCTGCCTCGATTTCTTTAATTATTTGTTCTTCTGGATATTGTTTAAATTCAATATTTTTCCTTGTTATAATATTTAAATCTTGTATAGTGTTAAAATCAGCTCTACTTCCACCTACTACTAAGGTATCTCCATTTAATTCTATCGGTATTACTTTATATTTTCTTGATATTTTTTCTGGAATAATAGATAATAAATTACTTGATATCAATAGCTTCACTCCTCATTTCTAAATTTATTAATTGGATTATGTACTAGAAAAATACATTGTATTCATTATTTTGGAAATTTATTACTTTAATTTATACTGAATTGAAAATATCTTATAAAATGCAGCTTTCTCACAAGTATATACTTATAATTTATTAATAATACAAAACAAAAAGGAACCCAAAGGTCCCTTTTTGCAAATCTGTCCGTTTCTATTTTTTATATTTTAATATTCGATTTATAATTTCATCTTTTAATAATTCCACCTTATTAAAATCCATAGCAGGTACATAATAATCTTCAACTATATCATGGTTAAATTTAGCTCGTTTCAAGTTCGAAATAGCGTTATTCATTAAATAATCAACTAAATCTTTATCAATTTTCACATCATCTATATATTTCTTTAATTTATCTTCATCTATACATGTATTTAAGTCAATTTCCTTTTTATCCTTAAATCTAGCACTAGTCGTAACAGCTAAATCTAAAGTTGGAATATATACAGCTTGCAATTTATCTATTATCAATGGAAAATGATAAACTTCAACATCTAATCCTTTTTGTTGTGCTCTAGTATAAACAGCCTCTAGTAATGTAGTTTTTCCGCTTCCTATTTCTCCTTCTAGATAATATATATTTTCAACTCCATCAAAAAGACTATCTGAATAATCTAAATATCCTATTGGCGTTATTGCTGAACCAAATAAATGTCTTACATATGCTTTCTTTCCGCTAAATTCTACATCAGCAAATATTTTTTCAAGAAATTCATCTGTTACTTTACTTAATTTTGATAAGTCTATGCACTTTGAAATTTTTGATTCTACATCTATATAAATAGGTTCTGCTGATTTTAAAAATCTAAATGCTCTTTGGAAACATTCACTTATATCTTCATTACAAGCTTTTATTTTATCTCTATTTTGTTCTATTTTTTCTACATCCCAAAACTCACCAAAATTTAATATTTCATCAATAGCACCAGGTGTTTTAGGATCTACAGTATGAGGTGCAGTTGCATCTATCATAACAACATTGAGTTCTTTTATTACTATTCCGTCTAATGAGCTAGGGTCAGATGAACAATAATGTAGCTCTACATCATATCCCATCTTATTAAATTCCTTAGATATTTTTTTCATAAAAGATGATTTTCCAACGCCTGGACCACCTTTTAAGCAAAAAATTCTATTTACATCTTGTGGTATTATATAATCAAAAAATGAATAAAATCCATTTGCTGTATTTCCCCCTGGAAACATCTTTCTTATTTTGCCTGTCATAAACAGCCCCCCTAAAAAAAATTCTATATTAAGATATTTATTTAGTTTGATTTTTGTTACAAAAAAATAAACCTATGCCGAAAATTTTTCAAATAATTTCATCATAGGTTTAAAATACATTAAGATTTTATTGTTGTGATCAACTAATAAATATAAGTAGTAGTCAAAATTAGTCTACTGTTACTTCATATCCATGTTTATTATATTGATTAACTATTTCGTTCCAAACATCTTCTACACCAGTTTTCTTGCTTGAAGATATAGGAATTATTTTTTCTTCTTTTTCTAATTGTAATTTCTTTCTTATTACGCTCATGTGTTTTTGGTATTGCCCTTTAGATATTTTATCTGCTTTTGTAGCTATTACAACACATTCATATCCAAAGTGTTTTATCCATTCATACATCATAACGTCATCATTTGTTGGTTCATGTCTAATATCAACTAATAAGAAAATAGCACATAATTCTTCTCTATCTCCTAGATAAGTTTCCATTATATTTCCCCATTTGTCTTTTTCTGATTTTGCAACCTTTGCATATCCGTATCCTGGAAGGTCAACAAAATAGAATTCATTGTTTATTAAATAGAAGTTTATAGTTCTAGTTTTCCCTGGAGTCTGACTAGTTCTTGCAAAGTTTCTTCTATTTAATAATGCATTTACACAAGAAGATTTCCCAACGTTAGATCTACCAACTAATGCTATTTCTGGTAGTCCCTCTGCTGGATATTGATGTCTTTTTGTTGCACTCATTTTTATTTCTGTACTTCTAATTTTCATTTCTGTCACCATCTTTTACTAGAGCTTGCTCTAATACCTCGTCTAAATGTTTAACTAATACAAATTCCATTTGATCTTTTACGTTTTGTGGTATTTCATCTAATTGAGCTTCACAATCTTTTGGAAGTAATACCTTTTTGATTCCTGCTCTATGTGCTGCAAGTAATTTTTCTTTTATTCCACCAACAGGTAATACTCTACCTCTTAAAGTTATCTCACCAGTCATAGCAACATCACATCTTACAGGTATATTAGTTAATGCTGAAATTACAGCAGTAGCCATTGTTACACCAGCAGATGGTCCATCTTTTGGTGTTGCTCCTTCTGGAATGTGTATATGGATATCTTTAGTTTTGTAGAAGTCTTCAGGTATGTTGAATTTATCTGAAATTGATCTGATGTAAGAAATTGCTGTTTTAGCAGATTCTTTCATTACATCTCCTAATTGACCAGTTAATACAACTTGTCCCTTACCTTTTAGTACATTAACTTCTACGTTTAAAGTTACTCCACCAACAGCAGTCCATGCAAGCCCTGTAACCATACCAATTTCTGGTTTAATACCAGCTAAATCAAATGTATATTTGTCTTTTCCTAGATATTCTTCTAGGTCTTCTTTTGTAACCACAACTTCAGTTAAAGTTGGGTCTTCTACATATTTTTTAGCTATCTTTCTGCATATTTTGCCGATAGTTCTTTCTAGAGTTCTGACACCAGCTTCTCTAGTGTAGTAATTTATAATATCTCTCATAGTCTCGTCATCTATTTTTACAAATCCTTCTTCAAGACCATTTTCTTCGATTTGTTTTTTAAGTAGATATTTTTGAGCTATGTTTAATTTTTCTTCTTCTATATAACCAGATAATTCGATTATTTCCATTCTATCAAGTAATGGACCTGGTATTGTACTTAAACTATTTGCTGTAGTTATAAATAAGATTTTAGATAAATCAAATGGTATTTCTAAGTAATGGTCTACAAAGTTTTTATTTTGTTCTGGGTCTAAGACTTCTAACATTGCAGATGCAACATCACCTTTATAATCAGATGCCATTTTATCTATTTCATCTAATAAGAATACAGGGTTCTTAGTTTGAGCTTCTTTTACGCCATTTATGATTCTACCTGGTATAGCAGCAACATAAGTTCTTCTATGACCTCTTATTTCTGCTTCATCTCTAACACCACCAAGAGAAATTCTCACGAATTTTCTATTCATAGATGCGGCAATAGATCTAGCTATAGATGTTTTACCTACCCCTGGAGGTCCAACTAAACAGATTATTGGTCCTTTTAATGATTTAGATAAAGTTCTAACTGCTAAGAATTCTAGTATTCTCTCTTTAACTTTTTCCATACCATAGTGTTCATTATCTAAAACTTCTTTGGCTTTATTAATATCTAATTTGTCTTTAGTTTCTTTGTTCCATGGTAATGAGAATATCGTTTCTAAGTAGTTTCTGCTTACAGAAACATCTGGTGAAGCAGGTGATATTCTAGAGAACTTATCTATTTCTTTACTTATTTTTTCTTTTGTATCTTTAGGTGCTTTGATTTTTTTAAGTTTAATTCTGTATTCTTCTGCTTCAGAATTAATATCTTCTTCATCACCTAATTCTTTTTGTATAGCTCTAAGTTGTTCTCTTAAATAATATTCTTTTTGAACCTTATTCATTTGTTTCTTAACTCTTAGAGTTATTTTCTTTTCTATTTTTAATATATCTATTTCTTCTAAAAGGATTGAATATAAAAGCTCTAGTCTTTTTGCTATGTCAAACTCTTCTAGTATTTCTTGTTTTTGTTCTGGTTTTAAGTATATATTAGAAGCAATAGTATCAACAAATCTATCTGCATTTTCTATTTCTTCTAAAGATACTAGTATTTCTGGAGAAACTCTATTTCCTATGTTTATATATTCTTCAAAAGAGTCTAAAACATTTCTTACTAAAGCTTCTATTTCTATATCATTTTGAGTTGTAGTTTCATTATATATTATTTCATCTACAACAGCTTCAAAATATCCTGCATCTTGGTTAACTTCTTTTATTTTACCTCTTGATATACCTTCTACTAAAACTCGTACAGTATCCCCAGGTAATTTTATCATTTGTTTTACCTTACAAATTGTTCCGACATGATAGAAATCTTCTTCTGTAGGTTCATCTATTTCTGCCTCTTTTTGAGAAGTTAAAAATATTAACTCATCAGCAAGCATAGCTTCATCTAAAGCTTTTAATGAAACTTCTCTACCTATATCAAAATTTAATATCATATATGGAAAAATTGCTAATCCTCTTAGAGGAATTAATGGTAATTTACGTTCTATTTTAGTGTATTTATTTTCCATAATTTCACTCCTTAAATTATTTATACAATTCTGCTGTCTTACTAAAAATCTTATAGACAATACACTAATTTCCCTAAATATATGTTTATATAATAATATATCTTAATGAAATTTTTATATTGCTTTTTATATTATATATTTACATAGTTTAATTTTCAACATAAATACAAATATACTACTATTTTTTACTTTTATTATCCAACCCTATTCATCAATAATTTAATGTTCAAAAAAAGGAGCTAAACAAGCTCCTTTTTAAATCCAATTTATATGCATATATATATTTAAAATATATATTTATTATGCACTTTCTTCTTGATTTTTAAGTACCATTACTGGTTCACTATCGCCTTCTACAGCTTTTTTAGTTACTATTACCTTTTTGATATCGTCTCTTGATGGAACTTCATACATGCTTTCCATCATAACACTTTCAACGATACTTCTAAGACCTCTAGCACCTGTATTTCTATCGATAGCTTTTTTAGCAATAGCTCTCAACGCTTCGTCTTCAAACTCTAACTCTACATTATCTAGCTCTAATAATTTTTTATATTGTTTTACTAAAGCATTTTTTGGCTCTTGTAATATTCTCATTAGTGCATCTTCATCTAGTAGTTCTAATGTTGCAACAACAGGTATTCTACCTATAAATTCTGGTATTATACCGAATTTAAGTAAATCTTCTGGTAGAACTTTTGAATATATTTTTCCTAAATCTATATTCTTTTTACTTTCTATTTTTGCTCCAAATCCAAGAGTTTTAGTTTCCCCACGTCTTTGAATTATTTTTTCTATTCCATCGAAGGCTCCACCTAGAATAAATAATACGTTTGTTGTATCTATTTTAAGAAATTCTTGATGAGGATGCTTTCTTCCACCTTGTGGTGGAACATTTGCAACTGTTCCTTCAAGTATTTTTAATAATGCTTGTTGAACACCTTCACCACTAACATCTCTAGTGATAGATGGATTTTCTGATTTTCTTGCTATTTTATCAATTTCATCTATATAGATTATGCCTCTTTCTGCTTTTTCTATATCGAAATCAGCAGCTTGGATAAGTTTTAATAAAATATTTTCAACATCTTCTCCAACGTAACCAGCTTCTGTTAAAGATGTAGCATCTGCCATAGCAAAAGGAACATTTAATGTTTTTGCTAATGTTTGAGCTAATAAAGTTTTACCAGAACCTGTAGGTCCTAATAAAAGTATATTACTCTTTTGAATTTCTATATCTTTAGAAGTTGCTTTTTTGCTGTAAATTCTCTTGTAGTGATTATATACAGCTACTGATAATATTTTTTTAGCTCTTTCCTGACCTATGACATAATCATTTAAGATTTCCATCATTTCTTTAGGTTTTGGCAGAGATAGAGTATCTTCTTCTAAAGTTTCTTCCATCTCTTCTTGTATTATTTCATCACAAAGCTCAACACATTCATCACATATATAAACGTTTGGCCCTGCAATTAATCTTCTAACTTGATCTTGAGTCTTTCCACAGAATGAACATTTTAATTGTCTTTTATCTTCATATTTTGACATATTAAGCACCTCTTCCTAAAACTACGCTCTTTCTTCAATTACTTCTTTTCTATTACTTCATCGATTAGACCGTATTCTTTTGCTTCTTGAGCACTCATAAAGTTGTCACGTTCTGTATCTTCTTGTATTTTTTCTATTGGTTGCCCAGTTCTCTCAGAAAGAATTTGATTTAGTCTTTCTCTTATTTTTAGAATCCATTTAGCATGGATTTCTATGTCTGTAGCTTGACCTTTTGCTCCACCTAAAGGTTGGTGTATCATTATTTCGCTGTTTGGTAATGCAAATCTTTTTCCTTTTGCCCCTGCATTTAATAAGAATGCACCCATTGAAGCAGCCAAACCTATGCATATAGTGCTAACGTCTGGTTTTATATATTGCATAGTATCATATATAGCCATACCAGCTGTTACACTACCACCTGGAGAATTTATATATAGATGTATATCTTTATCTGGATCTTCAGCCTCTAAAAATAATAACTGTGCTACTACTAAACTAGCTGTAGTGTCATTTACTTCATCACTTAAGAATATAATTCTATCTTTTAAAAGTCTAGAATATATATCATAGGCTCTTTCTCCCCTACCTGTTTGTTCTACTACTGTAGGTACTAATGCCATAATTCATACCCCCTCTATTCTTTGTGGATAAATTTGTAGTAGTTTATTAAAACTACTACAAATCAGATTTTATTTTATTATTATGCTATAACAGCATTTTCAACTAAGAAGTCTATAGTTTTTCTTATTCTTAATTGACCTTTTATATCTTCTAAATCAGATGGTTTTAAAGCTTCTTTTATTTGAGCTAATGTCATGTTGTAAGCTTCTGCCATTTTAGCAGCTTCTGCTTCAACTTCTTCTTCAGTTACTTCTACGTTTTCTGCTTTAGCTATTGCATCTATAACTAATGAAGCTTTAACTGATTTTTCAGCATCTTCTTTCTTTTCATCTCTTAATTCTTGCATAGATTTACCAGTCATTTCTAATAATTGTTCTACGCTGAATCCTTGGTATTGTAAAGAGTAGTTAAGTTCCATTATAGAGTTATCTATTTGAGCATTTACCATAGTTTCTGGAACTTCTATTTCTGTGTTAGCAACAACTGCATCTACAACAGCGTTTCTTTCTTCACCTTTAGCTTTTGCAGCAGCTTCTTCTTCAGCTTTAGCTTTAACGTCAGCTCTTAATTCTGCTAAAGTATCGAATTCAGTAGTATCTTGAGCGAACTCATCGTTTAATTCTGGTAATTCTTTAACTTTTACTCCATTTACTTTAACTTTGAATACAACTGGAGCTCCAGCTAAATCTTCTGCATGGTAGTCAGCTGGGAAAGTAACGTTAACGTCAACTTCTTCTCCTGCTTTTTTACCTACTAATTGATCTTCGAATCCTGGTATGAATGAACCTGAACCTATAACTAAGTTGTGTCCTTCAGCTTTTCCACCTTCGAAAGCTACACCATCTTTGAATCCTTCGAAGTCTATGTTAGCAGTATCTCCATTTTCTATTTCTTTATCTGAATCTACTAATCTAGAAGCTCTTTCTTGTAATTCGTTTAATTTAGCATCTACTTCTTCTTCAGTTACATTATAGTCAACTTTAGCTACTTCTATACCTTTGTATTGACCTAATTCGAATTCTGGTTGAACTTCAACTTCAACAACTAATACTAATCCGTTGTCTTTGCTTATTTCTTCAACATCTATGCTTGGTCTGTCTATTGGAGCTAATTGTAACTCATCTAATGCACTTGGGTATACTTCTGGGAATACTATATCTATAGCTTCTTCGTAGAATACTCCTTTTCCGTAGTTGTTTTCTATTATTCTTCTAGGTGCTTTACCTTTTCTGAATCCTGCTATGTTAAATCTTCCTTTATTTTTATTGTAAGCTTTGTTTATAGCAGCTTCAAATTTGTCGTTGTCTATAGTTAATTTGAAATTTACAACGTTACCTTCTTTTTTAATTAATTCTGCTTTCATCTAACTTTATCCTCCTAAATATATATGTAATCATTTTAGAATAATTTTAAATTTAATTCTAATAAATATCTAACTCTTTAATTATATCACAACCATTTTTTTATTTACAAGTGTTCCATAGAATTAGAGGGTTTATATTTTTAGCCTTTCATAGGTAATTTCTCCATTTTCTACATCTAATATACCAATACCTTTGCTTGAACCGCCTCTAGGTAAAGATGTACTTCCTGGATTAATAAATATAATACCGTCTTTTTCTTTATAATATGGTACATGTGAATGGCCAAATATTACTATATCAGCTTCTTTATCTTCTGCTCTTTTTTGCAGCTCATCTAAAGAATACTTTATTCCATAATTGTGTCCATGGCAAACAAGAACTTTTTTGTCCTCAGCCATAAACGTCTCCTCATCCTTCCCTGGATCAGAATAAAAATCACAGTTGCCTTTTACAGCAACAACTGGTACATCAGTCACAGCCTCTAGATAGTAAGAATCATCTATATTATCTCCTGCATGAACAATCAAGTCGCAATATTTTAAGTACGGAATCGCTTTGTCCATTGCCGCTGTGAATCTATGAGTATCACTAACTATTCCTATTCTCATTATTATCCACTACCTTTATATTATTTATCTTCCTACTCTTCTTGATAATTCTTCTTTCATTAATTGTAGTGCGTTTGCTCTGTGGCTTATAGCATTTTTTATAGTTGCTGGCAATTCAGCAAATGTTTTATTGTATTTGTTTACTATAAATAAGTTATCGTATCCAAATCCATTGCTTCCCTTTTCTTCAAATCCTATAGTTCCTTCGCAAGTTCCTCTAACAACGAATTCTTTTCCATCTGGGAATACTACCGCTATACAACAAACAAATCTAGCATTTCTTTGGCTCATAGGTGTATTTCCTAATGATTTTAATAGTTTTGCTCTATTTTCTTCATCAGTAGCATTTTCTCCTGCATATCTAGCAGAATATATGCCTGGTTTTTTACCTATTGCATCAACTTCAAGGCCAGAATCATCAGCTATAGTTATCATTTTTGTTCTTTTTGCAACTTCTCTAGCTTTTATTAAGGCATTGTGTTCAAATGTTTTACCATTTTCTTCGATTTCTAGTCCACCAAGGTCGACATCTTTCAATGAATATATATTATAATCTAAGTCCTTTAATATGTCACCTATTTCTTCTAATTTGTGTGTATTTCCTGTAGCTATAACTACGTCATTACCATAATCCACACCTAGAATCTCATCAGCTATTTCACCTAAAGCTTCCCTTTGAGCTTTTAGTAACATTTTATTACCTTTTTCTCCTAGCTCTAGAAGTTTTTCTAAATCTTTTCTTGAGAAAGGACATTCTTCCCCTGTTCCTTGTAACTCAACAAATTCACCTTTATCAGTCATTATTATGTTCATATCTACTTGTGCTTTTGAATCTTCTTCATAACATAAGTCAAGTAAATATTCTCCATCTACTATACCAACACTTATTGCTGATACAAAGTTTCTAACTGGCATATGTTTTATTACTTTATCTTTATGTAATTTATTTATAGCGTCTAATACAGCTACAAATGCCCCTGTGATTGATGCTGTTCTAGTACCACCATCTGCTTGTATTACATCACAATCTATCCAGATAGTTCTCTCTCCCAATTTTTCTAAATCAATTACTGACCTAATAGCCCTACCTATTAATCTTTGTATTTCTTGACTTCTACCATCTATTTTACCTCTAGATGCATCTCTTATTTTTCTTTGTTGAGTCGATCTAGGTAACATAGAATACTCTGCATTTATCCATCCAGTTCCTGTGTTTCTTAGAAAGGGAGGAACCTTATCCTCTATAGATGCATTACATAATATTTTTGTATCACCCATTTCTATAAATACAGACCCCTCTGCATATTTTGTATAATTTCTAGTTATTTTTAAATCCCTAATTTGATCAAACTCTCTACCATCAATTCTAGTCATGTTTTTTCCTTTCTAAAATCAAATACTTCTCTTGAATATTAAATTCGTAAATTCCGTTAAATAACTTCATTCTCTAAATAATTCTATCACTACTTTGACTAATTTACTACATTTATAAGGTAAAATCAACTTTTATATAAGGATGATGAAGTTATTAACGGACGTTTTTGATTAATTTTATAAATTACTTAAAACCTCTTCGTTAGTTTTTAAATTTATTAATTGTAAAAATTTATCTTCGTCTATAACTTTTATGCCTAAATCATTAGCTTTTGTCAGTTTAGAGCCGGCTTCTTCACCTGCTAAAACGAAAGATGTAGATTTACTTACACTTGAAGTAGCCTTTCCACCTCTTTGTTCTATCATTTCTTTAGCATCATTTCGTTTTAATGTTGGAAGAGTTCCAGTTAAAACTATCTTCATTTTTTCAAATATTTTCGGTATATCTTCATTTCCTGATTCAATTAATTTAGTATTTACCCCTGCAGCTTTTAGTTTGTCTATAACTGATATATTTTTTTCTTCTTTAAAGAACTCTACTACACTATCTGCCATAGTTTGACCAAACTCTTCTAGGTTTATTAATTCTGATTCTGTTGCATTCATTAATTTATCTAAATCTTTAAATTCACTTGCTAATATTTTTGCAGCTTTTGTTCCTATTAGTTTTATACCTAGTCCATTTATAAATCTCCATAAATCATTTTCTTTTGATTTTTCTATGGCATTGATTAAATTAGTCGCTGATTTATCACCCATTCTCTCAAGAACTGATATTTGTTCTTTTTTAAGGTAATATAAGTCCGCTATATCTTTTATTAATCCTTCTTTTAATAATAAAGTGATTATAGATTCTCCTAATCCGTCTATGTCCATAGCTTCTCTAGATGCAAAATGGATAATTCCTCTTCTAATTTGTGCAGGACAAGATATATTTATACACTTAACTGCTGCTTCTCCTTCTAGTCTAACTGTAGGCTCACCACATACTGGACATTCTTCTGGCATGTTAAATGTTATTTCATCACCTGTTCTTTTCTCTTTTATAACTTCAACTACTTGTGGTATTATGTCCCCTGCTTTTTGAACTAATACTGTATCGTTTATTTTTATATCTTTTTCATTTATATAATCTTCATTGTGAAGTGTTGCTCTACTTACTGTTGTTCCGGCAAGTCTTATCGGTTCTAAAACTGCTGTTGGCGTTATTGTTCCAGTTCTACCAACTTCCACAACTATATCTAATAATTTTGTTTGTTTTCTTTCTGCTGGGAATTTATATGCAATTGCCCATCTTGGACTTTTCGCAGTATAACCCATTTGCTCTCTTTGAGCTAGGTTATTTACTTTTATAACCATTCCATCTATTCCAAATTCTAAATCTTCTCTATGATCAGTCCAATATTTTATATGTTCTATTACTTCATCCATAGTCTTGAATACTTTAAAATCTGGGCTTACTGAGAAACCTAATGTTTTTAAGTATTCTAATGATTCGCTATGTGTTTTAAATTGTTTAGAATTCATATCCTCTAAGTTAAATATAAATATATCTAGAGGTCTTTTAGCTGTTAATTTAGAATCTAGTTGACGTAAAGACCCCGCAGCTAAATTTCTTGGATTGGCATATAAAGGTTGGTCTTGTTCTTCTTGGATTTTATTTATTGCTTCAAAATCCTTTTTAGATATATAAACCTCTCCTCTTACTGTAAGTTCGTCTTTTTCATCTATATTAAGAGGTATATTTTTTATAGTCATTAAGTTTTTAGTAATATCTTCTCCAACAGTACCATTTCCTCTTGTAGCACCATTTTCAAATATTCCATTATTGTAATTAAGTCCTACTGATAGACCATCTATTTTAAATTCAACTACATATTCAACATCTTGCCCTACTGCATCTCTAACTCTTGAGTCAAAATCTTTTAAATCTTCCCATGAATATCCATTAGAAAGACTAAGCATCGGTATTTTATGTACAACTTGTTCAAACTTGTCTAATGGTTTCCCACCAACTCTAT
Organism: uncultured Intestinibacter sp.; assembly: GCF_902468165.1. Lineage (NCBI taxonomy): Bacteria > Bacillati > Bacillota > Clostridia > Peptostreptococcales > Peptostreptococcaceae > Intestinibacter > uncultured Intestinibacter sp. The sequence goes on along the minus strand of NZ_CABQXJ010000006.1, from coordinate 49,527 downwards.
TTGATGGTGAATCATTTCTTTTTAATTCTGGATTTTCTTCTTCTAACTTGATTAATTCTTTCATTAAATTATCATATTCAAAATCTTCTATCTCTGGTGAATCTTGATTATAATATTTGTCATTGTGATAATTTATTAAATTTATCAATTCTTCAATTCTCTTTTGAGCACTCATACATTAAACTCCTTAACTTTTTATATAATCATAGTATTATCTAAATTCTACTTTTTTAATGCTAATATTAAATTAATAATATAAGATTATTTTTTAACTAAATATAAATTAGTCTTATTTATATTATCATAAATTTGTAGATTATTTTATAACCCAAGAAAAATTATCTTTATTTAAAAACTCTATTTTTTAATATCCTCTTTCTATATTTACTATATTATCTACTTGTTTGCCTTCTTTATATTTTTTTAAATTAGAATACATTAATTTCTCTACTCTTATATCATTTTTATCAGATACCCAACAATTATGAGGTGTAACAATTACATTGTCAGCATCCCATAGTGGGCTTTCTTTTGGAAGTGGCTCTTGTTCAAATACGTCTAATGCAACACCCTCAAATTTATCTAGATATTTTATTAAATCTTCTTCGTTGACGATTTTTCCTCTTCCAACATTTATAAAGCTAGAACCTTGTTTCATTAATTCAAATTTATCCTTATCAATCATTCCTATTGTATTTTCTGTGCAAGGCATTGTACTAACTACTACATCGCAGTTTTTAAATATTTCATTTATTTGATTTTTTCCAAAGCATCTATCAAAATATTCTACTTCACGTCCATTAGTATTGTACCCCCATATTTCCACTCCAAATCCATTAAGTCTTTTTGCAGCTTCTACAGCAATTGTTCCTGTTCCCAAAAAGCCAATTCTACTTCCATAAAGTTCACTTATTCCAAAATCCATATGCCAAACTTTATCTTGCTGTTGTTTATAAAGCATTTTAGATTTTTTATATATTTCTAATATGCACATAACTATCCACTCTGACATAGGTATGCTATATCCACCTCTGTTGTTAGTTACTTGTATATTTTGTTTTATGACTTTTTCTTTTGGTAATTGATCAAATCCTACACTTGTAAGCATTATATATTTTAAATTTTTCATTTTTGATATATCTAATCTTTTAAAAGGATTATAAGTGACTAATATATCTGCATCATCTACTTCTTCACAATTTTTGATTTTCGATTCAGATATTCTTATAATCTCATATCCTAGACTTTTTATTTTTTCTAATTGTTCGTCACTAATTTTTACAGTAATTAAAACTTTCATAATTATTATCCCCTTTCTATAGTTAATTTAATTATAATCAAAAAAAAATTGAGATACATATATCTCAAAACATTAAATATAATATTATTTTATTTTAAATTTATAGTTATTATTCATTTTTTATTATTTAATATCTTCACATATAACTTCTCCTGATTCTATATCGTACATAGCTGAAATGATTTTTAACTTATCTTGCTTTTCTAATTCACTTAAAACTTCACTTTTTTTCAAACATTCTACACCATATTTTGCATTTAATACTTCTGCCTTTCGTTGGTCTTTTTCAGTTCCAATAGCTTCTGAAACTTTTTCAGTTATAGACTTTATATAACTGTGTCCTTGATTTCTTACTGTTGCATCAACTGCTCCACAATGAGTATGTCCTAATACAACAATTAACTCAACTCCTAAATGTTCTGATGCATATTCTGCTGAACCTATTTCAAAATCTCCAATTATATTTCCTGCATTTCTTATAATGAATAATTCTCCCATACTTGCAGAAAAAATATGTTGTACTGGAACTCTAGAATCAGAACAAGTTATTATTGTTACATAAGGCTTTTGTCCCTTATTTTTTAATTCTTCACGCAGTTCCTGATGAAAAATTGATGGATTACTCTGACATTCTAAATAAAGTTTGCTACCTTTTTTTAATTTTTCTAGCGCTTCTAAATAATGCATACCATCTCTCCTTTTAATTATAATGTATGAAGTTTTTAAGTTTTTGCATTAATAAATTTAATTCCACAGCAAATTACAAATTCCTTTAAAATCTTATAATTTCTGCTTTTTAAAATTAATTTTTACCTATTAAAAAATCACATAAAAAATAGACCCTATATAAAAATAAGGTCTATTTCAAAGTTTATTATTTATGTTCTGCAAATTGTCCTTTAGATATTGCTTTTCTCTCTTCTTTTAAGTTGTATATTAATGTATTTAGTTTCCAGTCTATTGATACTTCTGTAACCATAGCAGTTAATGGTCTTCTTATTTTCATCTTTTTTAATCCATCTAAAAATCCAGAAACTCTAGTAGTCGGTATATTATTAAATATAATAGCTTTTTCACTCCATACTTCTTCATTATCATCAAGCATATTTCCGTCTAATATATCGTTTATTTTTGTATTTCCATTTTTGCTAGTTACAGCTATTCTATCTCTTATCCCAGCAAAATTGCTTACTGTTTTTATTGCTGCAAGTTCCTTAGCATTAAAATTAACTAATATCATGCAACTTCTATCATGTAAGTTTTGTTGTTCGTTTTCATTTATTTTTTTAAATGTCATAATTTATCTCCTTAAAATAAAAATTTATATTTTACTAACGTTGCTATTATCTGCAATTGTCGGTTTCTCTTTAATTTGAGCATGTGTCAATAATGTCAATATAGCACTTGTAATCAAAATAAAATAATATACTAATGCGCCATATAAAAGTACTGCATATCCCAATATTGATTTTGGAAATACGCCATTAAATATACTAAAAAATGTTATCTCATTAGCACCTATATTACCCGGAGTTGGTATAGGTGAAACAGCCATATATAAAAGTGTTTGTAAAGTTATTAAATAAACAAGATGATTTTGATTTAAATTAAATGATCTATATATCCAATAAGATATGCTAAAATACGCAGTAAGTTGGATTACTGTTAATACTGTTGTTTTAAATAATAACTTTTTATTTGTTATAAAAAATTTAACTGATATGCTGTATTCATCTATAAACTTATTTATTTTCTCTTCTTTATTTTTTAAAAACCCTAGAATTTTAAATTTTGAAATATGTTGTATTAAAAAACTACTTACAGCCTTTAGTTTTACAGGATTTAAAATTGCTAAAACTGCTATTAAAATGGTAAACGCATTTATTCCTAAACCAAGTATAACTAAAGATATTACCCCTAGTATTTGACTTTTTAATATTCCCATATTTAATACAAATAATACTGCACAGTATATAGTTACTACAGATTGATACAATAACGTTTTGTTTGTTATTATTCCTGTAGCTTCACCTAATGGAACTTTATATTTAGATAAAACATATATAAGCATAGGTTGGCTTCCAGATGCAAATGGTGTTACTAGGTTATAATAAAATCCCATACTAGCCAACTTAACGCCTAATAACTTTTCGTTTACTTTATATTGAGCATCAAGTATTTGTTTTAAAATTATTCCTTCTAAAATCATATATACTAAGATTGCACAGACTCCCATTACTATGTATTTTTTATTTATTATATCTTTTATTTTTTCTATAGAATTTATATCTAAATTTTGAAAAACTAAATAAACAGTAAAAATCATTAGAAATAATAGAAAACTATATTTTAATATTATATTCCTGTACTTCTTAAAAAACTCCATAATATTCTCCTCTTCACCCAATAAATATATTATATTGCTAATAAATAAAAATTTATTATATTTATGTATAAATATACTTTAAAGATTAATTATACCAAATATTTGTTTTACGGTTTATGATTAAAAATTATTTTTATTTCCTATAAATTTTGTACCTACTTTTTTACCTTCTAAAATATCATAAATTTTCTCAGGATGTTTTCCGTTAGTAATAATTGTATCAATACCTTGATTAACAGCTAATGTCGTAGCTTGTAATTTTGTTATCATTCCACCTCTTCCATGACTTGAACCTGATCCACCAGCAGATTCATATAACTTTTCATCAATACAATCTATTGTAGATATTAATTTTGCATCAGGAAATAAACGTGGGTCTTTGTTGTATAATCCATCAATATCAGAAAGAATTATTAATTTTGATGCCTGACATAATACTGCGACAACAGCTGACAACATATCATTATCACCAAATAATCTCTCTTCAGACTCGATTTCTGAATAACTGACAAAGTACACGCGAGCCTATCAAATGCTCTCAAATCACTCTTTCCATTTTCATTAGTTAATGTTGAAGTTCCAACCTTTACAACTACACGATTGTGATGCTTATTCATTTTCTACACCTCGATTATTTTTACTTATTATTCATACAAACTTATATTACTTATCTATAATTTTAGTGTAGCACTTAGTATATTATTGTAAAAGTGAATATTTATAATACTTAATATGATGATTTAAGATTTATAATTACTTATCTCCTGCTTAACCTCACTTCTAATATCTTCAAGGTCTTTTTTCTGATGCTCGCTCATTTTAAGTCCATAATTATTAGCCAATTCTAATATAATTTCACATTCATCATCTTCACACTGTAGCCATGCATAACTTAGTGCACCTTTTAATTCTTCACCATTTGACAATACTTTTGTGTCTTTATCATCTTCTATTAATTGTTTTTGAGTTTCTAACACATCTATATATCTAATCGCAAGTTCTTTTAGCTCTGGATTTTTAAAATCTAATTTTTTATATTTCTTTATTTTATCGATTTTCTGCTGTATAAATACGATTTGTTGGTCTTTTATTACTTTATCTTTTTCTTGTTGACTTAAATTATCAAAATCAACATCACTATAGTCTTTATCTAGCTCGGAATTGCTTATTAAAGCATATACATCATTTATAAATTCTTTATCATGGTAAGTTTTTTGTGTTTGGGATTCACTTTTTACATTGCTATTTTCAGTAGTTTTCTTAGTTGTCTTAATTTGACTAATACAACCGACTAATGTAGTTCCTAGCATAAAGACAAGCAATAAATTTATTACTTTTCTCATAAAAATCACCTCTCTTCATCAGTTTTAAAATATTTACAACCTCTTTCCTTAAATTCTCTAAAGTATAAAAATATCCTTCCTTTTTTAAACTACAATTACATACATAATTTCCTTGAAATTAAAAAAATTAGCTAAAAAACTTATTTAGCTAATTCCTTATTTTTATAATATATCCTGTTTTTTTGATATTTTTAATATATTTAAAAGTCTCTTCTTCGCCTTTTTCATCTAACATTACAAGTAAAAATTCTAACTCATCTGATGTCTCTTGATGAATTTGCATTCTACCTTTTGCTCTTAAAAAGTAGTCTAGTGGAGATCTATCTGTATATTTATCTCCCATATATATCTTGCTCGCTGCCACTCTATCACAAAACATCTCTATCAAATAATTCATAGGCATCTTCACTGGTTCTATAGTTCTAGTTTTAGTGTTATAATCCGTCCAGTATTCAAAGTGATGCTTGTTTCTACCTTTGTGATGCATCCATGCAGATGAATAACCCTTTGCTTCTCTTTCAGCTTCGTTTGGACTTCTAGTCCCCTGATAATACTTAGCCCCTACTATAAACTCATGAAAACTATATTTAGATAAATCATGCAGACATCCCTGCCATAAAATCCCTGCCTTAAAGCAATGTTTTATTACTTTATGCCTATGTTTAGTAATTGTGTTAAAGTGCTTACATGCGTTTATTATAAAACTGCTCAATAAAAAATCACACCTCCCATTTATTTTATTGTAATAGACAATTATTTATAATTTTCTCTCATATTATTATATTATTTTTTTATATAAATAATTTTACCATTCTTTTTGTATATTTTAAAATAAATTAAGGTTACAGTATTGAAAAAAATATTGCTAATTTCCAATTTATCGATATTTTATATATTAATTTTACAAAAGATATTATTTTTCTTTATTTTTCTTGATTAAATTACATTTTTATTAGATCTGCATTACAGCTCACCTAAATGTTACTATAAATTTATTATATTAAATTTTTTTAACAAAAAATCTGTTGTATTTTTTGCCAATTATTAATATAATATAGAAAAATAAAAAATTCCCTTGAAGGGGAGTAGCTTTCACACTGTGATAGTCAATCGTCATTTCGGATTTTATCCCGGTTGACTAGCGAGTACATAAACTTGTTAGCAAGACCTTCAAAGTAGATTTTAAATTTATTAATAATCTACTTGGAGGTCTTTTTTATTTGATAAATTTAATATTAGGAGGAATAAATATGTTTTATCAAAAAGATTCAGTTCAAGTTTTAAATGACTTAGATAGTAATTTGACTGGATTAACACAGGAGGAAGTAACATCGCGATTAAAAAATTATGGTCGTAATGTATTAAAAGAAAAACCAAAAACACCAACTTGGAAGTTATTTTTAGAAAGTTTCAAAGACCCATTAGTTATAATCTTGCTAGTTGCAGCAATGACACAAGTATTTTTAGGAGATACAGTTGAATCACTTATTATATTTGCAGTTTTAGGAATAAACGCAGTATTAGGAGTAGTTCAAACAAAAAAAGCAGATAGTTCACTAGATAGTTTAAAAAAATTATCAGTTCCAGAAGCAAAAGTAATTAGAAATAATGAGAAACTCACTATCTCGTCACAGGAATTAGTTCCTGGTGATATAGTACTTCTTGAGGCTGGGGATTATGTTCCTGCTGATGGTAGAGTTATCGAATCTCAAACATTAAAAGTTATTGAAGGAATGCTAACAGGTGAATCAGAACCAGTTTTAAAAAATGCTGATACTATAAATGAAGAAAGTTCACTAGGTGATCAAAAAAATATGGTATTTAGCGGTTCTATGGTTGTCTATGGTAGAGCTACTTATGTAGTTACTTCATGCGGTATGAATACACAAGTTGGTAAAATAGCAAACCTACTTGAAACTGCTGAAAATAAACAGACACCTCTTCAGCAAAAACTAGACGATTTCGGTAAAAAATTAGGAGTCGCAATAGTAATCTTAGCTACACTTATATTTGCACTAGAAGTTTTTAGAGGCGGCGATTTAATGAATTCGTTTATGTTTGCTATAGCAATTGCAGTTGCTGCAATACCAGAGGCCCTAACTTCTATTGTTACAATAGTTTTGGCATCTGGAACAAATACAATGGCAAAAAGACAATCTATAATTAGAAAATTACCTGCTGTTGAAACTTTAGGTTCAACAAGTGTCATATGTACTGACAAAACAGGTACCCTAACACAAAACAAAATGACAGTAGTTGAAACTTATCTTTATGGACCTGATAGCGATAAGTTCAATGGGTTTGATTATATAAAAGATTATACTAATACAAACTCTAACAATAATGAAAATACATCAGATGGCACTGAAATCGCTGTATGTGCTTGTGCAATACAAGAAAGATATTTAAGTTTATCTTCTATTCTTTGTAACGACTCAGATGTAAACGAAGAAGGAATAGAAATAGGCGACCCTACTGAAGTAGCTCTTATAAATTATGCAGAAAAATACGACGTAGATTATAAATCTATAAGAGAAAACTACACTAGAATATCTGAAATACCATTTGATAGTGATAGAAAACTTATGACTACTGTAAATTTAATAGATGATGAAAATATTATGTTTACAAAAGGTGCACCAGATGTAATATTTAAAAGATGTAAATACGCACTTAAATACGACGAAGTTGTAGAAATATCAGACGAAATTTTAGATGAATATAAAAAAATAAATGAAAACTTTTCAAATAGAGCTTTAAGAGTTTTAGCATTTGCTTATAAAAATGTATCTGATGAATTTAAACCTAGTTTAGATGATGAAAATAACTTAATCTTAATAGGTCTTATGGCTATGATAGATCCACCTCGTGAAGAAGTATTTGATGCAGTAAAAGAAGCCAAATCTTCTGGTATAAAGACAATAATGATAACTGGGGACCATAAAACTACTGCTGCTGCAATAGCTCGCGAAATAGGCATAATGGAAAAAGACGACCTAGCTCTTACTGGCCAAGAATTAGATTCTCTTACTGATGAGGAACTTGATAATAAACTTGAAAAAATATCAGTTTATGCTAGAGTTTCTCCAGAAAATAAAATAAGAATAGTCAAAGCATGGCAGAAAAAAGGCAAAGTAACAGCTATGACAGGTGATGGTGTAAATGATGCACCTGCTCTAAAACAGGCTAATATAGGAATTGGAATGGGAAGTGGTACAGAAGTTGCAAAAGATGCATCTGCAATGGTTTTAGTAGATGATAACTTCGCAACTATCGTAAATGCAATTGAAGTTGGTAGAACAGTTTATAATAATATTAAAAAATCAATTACTTATCTTTTCTCAGGAAATTTAGGCGGTATAATAGCAATATTATTCGCTGTGTTTGCTGGATGGGCAAATCCATTCACTACTATACAATTATTATTTATAAACTTGGTAACAGATTCTCTACCTGCAATTGCATTAGGTTTTGAAAAACCTGAAAAAGATACTATGAATAAACCACCTAGAGACCCTAACGAAAGTATTTTATGTAAAGATACATTGAAAGTAGTTCTTACAAGAGGTTCAATAATAGGTATAGTTACAATACTTGCTCAATATATAGGAATGCAGACATCAGATGCTTTAGGTGCAGCTATGGCATTTATAACAATTACATTGTCTAGAATAATACAAACATTTGCTGCACGTTCTAATAGCGAAACTATTCTTAGTTTGGGAGTTACAAGCAACAAATATGCACTAGGCGCAGTAATTATTTGTCTTGGAATGTTATCACTTACTTTCCTTCCTTTCATGAGAGGAATATTTGCAATACCATTGACATTTGAACTTAAAAACTTAGGTGTGTGTCTAGCTTTAGCAATAACTGCTGTAGGATGTATGGAAAGCAGTAAATTTGTTAAAACAAAATAATAATTAGAATAAATATAATCCTTTAGGAATACAGTTTAAGTGAGAAAGTAATTTATTTTCTCACTTATTTTTTTCTAAAAGATAATTTTGATATATTTATCAAATGAACAGGAGGTAATTTAATTGGCCAACTCTGAAAAAATTAAACATAGAAAAACAGGAATTGTCATAATTATAGCATCAATTTTAGTATTGATTATGCACATGTATATTTTATCAGCATTATTATTTTTACTTGGAATAATCGTTATTTTATCACCTTTTAAAACAGATACGATTGAATTGAACGGAACTTCTACTGATGATGAAGATTGTAAGTATCGAAATTGTAATGATTGTAATGATTGTGATGAAATAGATGATGAGTATTGTAATGAAGATAAAAATGACAGTGTCGATAATAAAGACGATATTGATAGTCAGATTGATATTTCTGAAGGTGAAGTCGATATTTTGCCAAGTGCTAAAACGGAAATTGAGACGAATGTTGATACTTTGTCAGGTACTGAAACAGAAATTGATCCAGATATCGATAATTTATCAAGCACTGAAATTAAAATTGAGCCGGATGTTTATGCTTTACCGAGTGATGAAACGGAAATTGAAACAGATATCGATACTTTACCAAGTACTGAAACAGAAATTGAGCCGGATGTTGATGTTTTGCCAAGCGATGAAACGGAAATTAAAGCAGATACTGAGGAAAATATAGATGATAATCCAATAGACTCAAGTAAAAAAGATGATATTGATGATTCTAAAAGCGAAGATGATAAGTAAGATGAGCATTAATTAGATTTTTATATAAGCTTAACTAACGATTTTAATAAACATTTTAATATTATACTAATTTAATCAATCAAATTAGGTCGCACTAAATTGTGCGACCTTTGTTTTTATATAAAATATTTTTATCTATATTTAGGTAGTGTATTAGCACCATGTGGTAATAATGCGACTTTCATGTTGTCGATTGAACCATTATTTAATTCTTTTGCTACTCTCAATGCTTCATCTAAAGTTTTAACAACGTGTATTTTTGTATTCTTAAATTTATCTGCTGGTATTTCAGTCACTAATATCATATTATATCTTTCTGCTGTATCAGAAAAATCAAATCCAACAAATCCACCTATTGAGAAGTCAGCTCTCAATGCTCTTTCTCTATCTTCCATATTTGTAAATTTAACAATTTGATCTTCACAATCTTGATTTCCAAATCCTTCACTACATTCTGATAGTATTATCATTGTTCCACCATCATCTATCATACTTTTAGAATTTGAAAGTGTTTTAGAAGTTTGATATAAGTTTATATCTTTTGGGAAACCGCCCGCACTAGCTATAACTAAATCTGCTCTTTCGTCAACATAAATACCGTCTATAGAATCTACTAATTCAGTTGCTGCTTTATGAGCTTTTATCCAATCTCCTGCAAATGCTGCTATTATTTGTTGGTCTGAATTTGCAACAACATTTAATAAATATGCTGGTTTTGCCATTGCCGCAGCTTCTTCTAAGTCATCATGGAATGGATTTTCTTTTGATAAATTTCCAGAATAAACATTTTCATTTATACCTTGTCCAAACCCAGGATTTAAGGCATTACAGTGGTTAGTATTTATAGTTTCTTTTCCTGCTATTCCAGGGACTAAGCTCTTTCTTCCTCCACCATAACCTGCTAAAAAGTGATACACTACTCCTCCAGTTAATATAATTTTATCTGCATCAATTGCATATTTATTTAACCATACTGGAGTTTTTCTAGATGTCTCACCCATATAAACTAAATGTTCTTTATCATCACATTGATGGTCTACTATTTTTAAACGTTTAAATAAATCTTCTCCTAATAATTCTTTATGTTCTGCGTCTGTTTGTATTCTATGAGTACCACAAGCAGATACGATGATTATATCTTCGTCTGCTATACCACATTTATTTAATCTATCAACTAATATTGGTAAATATGTAGGTATAGCTTGCCATTTTCTTGTTATATCAGATATTATTATTGCTACTTTGTCCCCTTTTTTAACTACTGTTGAAATATCTCCTGCTCCAATTGGATTATCTAAAGCATATTCTATATGCTCTTTTACACTTCTCTGTGGCAAATCCACAACATTAGACTCCAACTCGCAGGCAATTTGTGTTTCTGGTATATTTACTTCAAATTCAATATTACTATATTTCATAGTATGCATAAAATAACCCCTCCTCATATAAATGCCCATAGGCCTTCCCCTTTTTATAATAAGTTAATTTTATCACAAATTACTATTCAATGGAATTTTTTCATTTTATTTTATGTATATTTTTTCCATGATATAATAAACTTAGTATCTATTTCAACTATATTAATTAATCGAGGTGACTTATATGCCATTTGAAATAATAAGACAAGATATTACCGATATGAAAACAGACGCCATTGTAAATCCTACAAATAATAAACTTCAACCAAGTAGTTCTGGTGTTTGCAGCTCTATCTTTAAAAAGGCAGGATTTCAAAAACTACAAAATACTTGTCAAAAAATAGGCAGCATTAAAATAGGTGACGCAGTAATTACAAAGGGTTATAACTTAGGATGTAAATATATAATTCATACAGTTGGTCCCGTTTGGCGTGATGGAAAAAATAACGAATCTACTCTACTTTATAATACATATATAAATTGTTTGAAATTAGCTAAATATAAAAAGTGCAAATCTATAGCATTTCCCTTGATTTCTTCTGGCAATTTCGGATACCCCAAGGACAAAGCTTTAGAAATTGCAACAAAGGCTATAAAAGACTTTCTTTCTGAAAATGATATGCTCATTTATTTAGTTGTATTCGACAAAAAATCTTTTAAAATAAGTAAAAACTTATTTGATTCAATTAAACAGTATATAGATGATAATTACGTTGATGCTCATAAAGACAAACGCTACAAACAAAACATTGATATTTTAGATGACGTAGATTCTTCAACTGTTCTTTATAGTATGACTAAGCCTAAGTCTAAATCTAAAAAATCAAAATTATTTTCTAAAAAATCTTCACCTATAGAGATAAATGAAGAAGCTTCACCTCTTCCTTTTGAATTAGATGATGAAGAAAGTTTACTTCATGCTCTTTCAAATACTGAAGATACATTTTCAGAAAGTTTACTTAAACTTATAGATGAATCTGGACTAACGGATGCCCAAGTATACAAAAAAGCCAATATAGATAGAAGGCTATTTTCTAAAATTAGAAAAAACAAAGATTATACCCCTAGCAAATCTACAGTTTTATCTCTAGCAATAGCGCTTGAACTCGATATAAATAAAACAAAAGACTTGCTTAGAAAGGCTGGATTTGCCCTATCTCACAGCAATAAATTCGACATAATTATTGAATACTTTATATCTAACAATACATATGATATATATACAATCAACGAAGTTCTTTTTGCATTTGACCAAAATACACTCCGAACTTAAAATTTGTCGCATTCTAGGCGACCTTTTTTTTGCAACCTCTTAGTATACTCTAATTATATTAAACAAGGGTATTTAAAAATTAATTATAAATCTAGGAGGTAATAATGATGAAAGAGAATTTAACTGAATTAGTATTTATCTTAGATAAAAGTGGCTCTATGTCCCCTCTTGTCGATGATACAATAGGCGGATTTAATTCACTTCTTAAAAAACAAAAAAATGAAAAAGGTCAATGTGTAGTCACTACTGTACTATTTAATCAAAGCATTCAAATTTTACATAATAGAATTCCTATTGAAGATGTAAAAAACATGACCGAAAAAGAGTGTCAACCTATGGGCTCTACTGCTCTACTAGATGCAATGGGCTCTACTATTGATAAAATTAAAAATGATCATGTAAATACTCCAAAAGAAAAAAGACCTAATAAAGTTTTATTTGCAATAATCACAGATGGTGCCGAAAATTCTAGCACAGAATATAATCTTAAACAAATAAAAAATTCAGTCAGCGCATGTCAAGAATTATTAGGTTGGGAATTTCTTTTTTTAGGTGCAAATATAGATGCTATTGAAACAGCTAGTCAATTTGGAATTCCTAAATCTATGGCAGCAAATTATAATTGCGATTCAGAGGGTACAGAGCTAAATTTTGATGCAATAAATGACGTACTTTGTTGTGTTCGTAGAGATGAAGATATAAGTGATGATTGGAAATTGAAGATTGAAAAAGATTTTAAAAACAGAAGAAAAAATAAATAGTTTTTACTTTTTTATATAAAAATTAAATTTGCTAAAAGTTTTTTAAAAAATTGTCAGCATAAATTTATTTAAAATACACACCATAAATTTGAGATTATTCTTATGGAGGTGTAATACATCATATGGCAAAAGACAGTCAACCAGACAATAAAATGGCAAGAATGAAAAAATGTAATTGTCAAACTCCAATTACTAAAGAAAATCAAAATAAAAACAAAAATGCAAAACACAAATCAGTAAAAAACAATGATGTTTAATCTCTAAAATTTGAGGATATTCCCAAGTAAAATTATTATTTATTTTTGGAATATCCTCTTATATTTATTCTTTTATATTATAGAATTTTTTTCCTTACATATAAATTATATTGACTCCGTGTATACAATATATTATTATAATAGCATACAAAATTTTTATACAGAAAAGAGCCATAATAAGTGGCGTATTATATTTTTTATAATCGCTTTAGTACTATTTTGGTTCTGATCACCTTTTGATTGATAAATCAGCCAAATAAGTACAATACTTATTTGGCTTTTTTTGTTACATAAATTATTATAATTTGAAAGGAGAATGTCTATGGAAAAATTAAATTTACTAAAAGATAAAGAAAGCAAAGTATTTTTTCATTATTTAGTACCAGCAGTTTGTTCAACATTAGTTACATCAGTTTATCTTTTAGTTGATACCCTTATAATAGGTCAAGGCGTTGGTGCTTTAGGGATTTCTGCATTAAATATATTCATGCCTTTCTTTTTATTATTTAACGGAATTGGTTTATTATTTGGAATAGGCAGCGGAATTTTAATATCATCTGAAGATGGAATGGGAAATAAGAAAAAAGCTAACCAATACTTTGCAACTGGATTTGTATCAATATTATCAATAGCAATTATTTTAGGTTTAATATGGAATTATTATTTACAACCTTTATGTGTAATCTTAGGAGCAAACAGCGATACAATAGACTTAGTTTTAGAATATGGTAAATGTATAATGGCATTTGCACCAGTATTTATGATGTCTAATTACTTTGCACCTATTGTGAGAAATATGAAAAACCCTAAACTAGTTATGTGTGCTGTATTAACAGGTTCAGTTCTAAATGTAATTTTAGATTATGTTTTTGTTTTCCCAATGGATATGGGTATGTTTGGGGCAGCTGCTGCAACAGTAATAGGTAGCTTAACTACTCTACTTGTTTTATCTACTCATTTTATTAAAAAACAAAACAGAGTAAAAATAAACAAAGAAACAATATCTTTAAACCTTTTAGCACCAATTTTTAAATGTGGTTTTTCAAGCCTTATAATGGAGGTTGCAAGTGGATTTGTAATATTTATATTTAATATCCAAATCTTAAAATATATTGGAAATAACGGAATTGTAGTGTATGGAATAATATCTAACTGTGTATTAGTAGGTCTTGCATTATTTAACGGTGTGGCTCAAGCAGCTCAACCAATTATCGCAACTAACTTTGGTGCTGGACTAAATACACGTGTGAAAAAAGTATTAAAATACGCTTTAATAACTACAACTATAATAGGTGTTTCACTATTTGCAGTAGTATTTTTATTTACAGGACAAATTATTAAAGTATTTGTGCAAGCAAATTCTGAAATACTATCTGTTGGAATACCAGCATTAAGACTTTATTTAAGTGCTTTTTGCATAATGAATATAAATATATTAATATCTAGCTATTTCCAATCTGTAGGTAAAGAAAAAGTAGCTATATATATTTCTATAATAAGAGGATTCTTATTAAACATAGTGTTAGCATTTTTACTTCCATCTGTACTTCCTTCAACAGTACTTTGGGTAGTAGTTCCAGTAAGTGAATTAATCACTTTAGTTTGTATAACAGTTTATGCTAAAAGAAATACTTCTTTTGAAAATACATCATTAAATAAAGAATTAATATCTGCATAGAAAAAGGGAATGACCCTCTCGTCATTCCCTTTTCTAATTTTATTTTAGCATAATATTTTAGATTATTATTTATTATTCTGCATAAGCTGTTGCTTCCATAGTAGACTCAACATTTACTTCTTTTTCTGCTATTAAATCTTCTATTAATTCTTTTGATTCCATTAACTCTTCTAATGACATATTTGCATAATCTTTGTGGTTAACAGTTTGTACGTTTATACCTTGTTTTTTTAGGAATCCATCTACTTTAGTTTGATTTTTTTTGTATATATAATATCCTACTGCACAAACGCCTACTCCTACTGCTGCTCCTTTTAAATGATCTTTGTTTATTGCATCTAGTACTACCATAATATCTCCTCCTGTGTAGTTAATTTATAATATTTATTTAAGGTTAAAAAACATCCCTTCATTGTTAATGCTTCCTCCGCCTCTATATCCAAAGCCGGAGTTTAAGCTATTTTGTCGTTCGATTATTTCATTTGCAAATAATCGAAATGAATCAAGTTTGTTGTTGTTATTAATATCTTCAGATAAAATTGAGATATCATAACATGGTTTATCTTCACATCTCATTTTTGATTTCTCAATCTTTAAGATAAAAGTTTCATTTGATTTTTTAAGTATATGTCTGCCAAATGTAGTTATCCAAGTTACTAAAGACGCATTTAACATATTGCCTTCTTTTCCAATTGAATTTATTAAATACATTATAGACATCACCTCTGGGTCAATTGTGCCCCTTTGTCTCATTTCTGAATAACCATGTTCTACAATAGCCCCTACTGTAGTTCCTGTTGCCAACCATTTCAAGAACTCTTGAACCTGTCCTGTTGGACTTACATATTTTACTATTTTTGCCCCTAATATTAATATTATAGAATAATACGATAAAAGTGGCATATCTGTTTTGTTATTATTAGATATAAATTTTATTTTAGAAAATCCATATATCTCTGATAGTATTGTTGCTATTTTAAATATTACATTTTCCACGCTTATTTTTTTTGAATTAAACTCAACAAGCAGTGTTTTTATATAAGGGTTGTATCTTACTAATTTTATCCCTTCTTTTTTTGTAAAGAATTGATTTAATTTAATTTCATCTATAATAGAATGCGATAATTTTACCCTTATTCTTCCCTCAATCATATGTTCAACTAATATTACTGGATAGTTCAATTTAAAGTAACACCTCTATCTCTTATTTTCAATTTTTGAAAATAGTAATCTAATTGAATTTGAAACTACAAATATTGTACTAGAGTTGTGAAGTACAGCTCCCCAAAATACTGGTAAAACACCAGCTGCACTAAACACAAGTCCTAAAGTATTTATTCCTATAACCAATCCAAAATTTTCTTTTACTACTTTCATTGTCTTTTTAGATAAATTCATAACTGCTGGAAGTGCCATAGGGTCATCTGTTTGTATTACTACATCAGATGTTTCGATTGCAGCATCTGTGCAACCTCCTCCTAATGATACTCCTACATCAGCATATGCAAGTGCTGGAGCGTCATTTATTCCATCTCCAACCATTATTACCTTAGAATTTTTAGATTGTAATTTAAGTATTGTTTTTGCTTTATCTTCTGGAAGTAATTCAGCTTCATATCCATCGACACCGACTTTGCTCGCTACTATACTAGCTTGATCTTCTATATCACCAGTAAGTAGAAGAATTTCATCGACACCTTGATATCTTATATTGTTAAGAGATTTTTTCATATTTTCTCTCATTTTATCTTGAATTCCAATTACCCCTAATAATTTTTCATTTTGTGCTACATAAACTATACTTTGACCTTTTTTCTTTAAATTAAAGGCTTCATCTTCTAAAGTTATATCTATGTTATTTTCTTTTAAGAAAGTTTTATTACCTACTCTAATTATGTCTTCATCTATATTTGTTTCAACACCTTTTGCTATATGGGTAATTACTTCTCCATGCTTTGGTATTTTTATACCTTCACTTTTAGCTTTAGATAGTATTGCACTAGCCATAGGATGTGATGATGTTTCCTCTGCTGCTGATGCAATTTCAATCAATTCTCTCGAAGTTATATCTTGTGCTGTTACTATATCTAAAACTTCTGGTTTACCTTCAGTTAATGTACCTGTTTTATCTAGTATTAAAGTATCGGCTTCTGCTAATGCTTCTATATAGTTTCCACCTTTAATTAATATACCATTTTTAACTGCATTGTTTATTGTTGCTGAAAATGCAGTCGCTGTCGATAATTTTATACCACATGAATAATCTATTACCATCATATTTAGCGCCCTAGTTGGACTCTTAGTTGCTAGGTAAGTTGCCCCTGCTAAGAAGAAGTTAAATGGTATTAAGTAGTTTGAGAATTTATCAGCATAATCTTGTACTTTTGCTTTATTACATGCTGCATCTTCTACTAAGTTTATAATTCTTGAAACTACAGTATCATCTCCAGCTCTTTCTGTATTTATAACGATATTTCCGTTTTTAACTAATGTTCCTGAATAAACTTCACTTCCAATTTTCTTTATATGTGGAACATATTCACCAGTTACAGCTGACTCATCTACTATAGCTTCTCCACTTATTATTTTTCCATCGACGCATATTTTTTCACCAGTATGTACTACTATTTTGTCTCCTACTTTAGCATCTTCAACTGATATACGTTTAACTGCGCCATTTTCATCTTGTTTCCAAACAAATTCTTCATTTAAATCTATCATATGTTTAATCGAATCTCTTGTTTTTTTCATTGTATAACTTGTCATAAATTCAGCTATATCTGATAATAAAATTATTGTAAGTGCTGAAGTTGAGTTTCCAAGTAATATACTCGCAACTATAGATGAAATTGTAAGTGTATCTGCATTTGGGCGTTTGTGTTTAATCATCCCGCCTATCCCATCTTTAAATAGAGATTTAGTTAAATACAATGCTCCAAGCGAGCAAGGATTAAAAAATCTCTTATAAACAGGGAATATTTCTGCATAATTTGTTTTCTTTATTACTGAATAAGTAATTAAACCTGCATTTAATACAAGTCTCTTACCTATATCATTTACATCTTCTTCTCTTTCTCTTTCAATTATATTTGAAGCCTCTAGTTCTCTATGTTGTTTGTATGCATATAGATAGTATTTATTTAATATATCTGATATTAAATTTTTTAAGTCAGCTTCATCAATTCTATCTTTATCAAAAATTATAAGTATATTACTTGTTATATTATTTATTGTTACTTTTTTTATAAATCCTAAATCCATTATATCTTGTAAGATTTCTTCATTAAATTCTTTAAGATATCCGATAGCCTTACAATTTAAACGAATTCTCCCTGGCAATGAATGGACTATATTTAGCTCAAATAAGTCCTTTTTTTGTCCAAACACTTGCTATCACCCCATTTTTATTATTTATTATATTGTTTTTATTGCTTCATTTAATTTCTGCTCTAAAGTATCTATCACAAATTCAATATTGTCTTGTCCGTTTTCTTCAATCAACTTGAAGTCACCTAGAACTATATCTATTACTTTATTTATCCATTTTATAATTTTTTCTTCGTAAGTCTTTTTCGTATCATAATTTATAACTACGCTTCCAGTTATATAATTAAACTCTACGTCTGTTATACCCTCTAGCATTTTTAATCCCTGTACTACATATTTATCATATTCTTTTGCCTCTTGTGGTATTTTAGATGCATTACTTACTTTAAGTCTCAATCTCCCCGGTATTGAATGTACTACTTTAAATTTTATAAAATGTTTAATTATGTGATTTTTTATATTCATTTTATTAGCGCTTCCTTTCTCAGCTGATTAATATTATCTTGTGATAAGCGAGTATAACCACCATAAGCATGTAAGCCCAGCAGGTCTAAGGCCTGGTCTAGTTTTAATATCATACACTGCATATACACAAAGAAGTAGCATTACTGATGATTTTAAATCTAATATGCCACTAGTCTTTTCATATATTGTATGACTTAAACTCTCTACTATATTTGCACTTTCTCTTGTTATTAAAGATTTGTTTTCATTATGAGCTTCATCTTCTAATCCTAATACCTTTAGTATTATTCCTATAATAAGCATTGGCTGGATTGTTTCTTCATTATATTTTATAATTACTGTTCCAATACAAGGATTCACAGATATATCTATTATCCCCGGTATCTGTGAAAAAGTGTTTAATAATGCTTGCTCTCCCTGCTGATTTCCCTTTAATACCTTACATTGTATTCTTATTCTTCCTTTTATAGAATGTTTTACTTCTAGTATATCTTTGAAATTTGGTAGCTGTGGTTTATATTGATCCTTTTCTTGCTCAGATGTCAGTAAAAAACCCGATGCCAAAATCAACGCTGTTATTAAATTTCTGTTCATAGCAACCTCCTGTTGAAATAGCCGTTTCAATTATTTTACCACATTTTACCTCCAAATGCGACATTATATATTTCTATACAATCCTTACTCGTATACAAGAATAGCCCATATTCGATACGATAATTGTTGTTTTCGTATACAAATATAGGCTATTTATATATATTTCTTTACAAAATATATCTATTTATATAATGATATTTTCATCTATGCTATCATCAACTGGTAATATAATTGTAAATTTAGTTCCTTTATTTACTTCACTTTCAACATATATTTCTCCATTGTGCATATCGATTATATGTTTTGTTATAGTAAGACCTAGACCACTTCCACCTTTTACTTCAGTGTGCTCGTCTACTATTTGATTAAATCTATCAAATATTGCTGCATGATATTTTTCTTCTATTCCGATTCCAGTATCTTCAACTATTATTTTTACTTTGTCTCCTAAATCAAGAATATCTACTTTTATATCTCCACCTACTGGAGTAAATTTAGCTGCATTGCTCAGTAAGTTTATAATACAACGCTCTATTTCATTTCTATCGCATTTTATGATTTTTTCTTCTGTATTAGTATCTATAATTAAATTTAATCCCATTGATTCTATTGCATCTTTAAGACTAAGTGCTGATTCTTCAACTATATATACTATATCTTCTTCTTGAATATTTATTTTATATTTTCCATTTTCAATTTTAGTAGTATCTATTATGTTGTTAATTAAGTTTAGTAATCTCTTAATATTTTTATTCATAACAACCATATACTCATCTATCTTTTCTCTTGATATTCCTTTTGGCGATTTATTTAAATTAGTTATCAATTGTTCTACTGAACTTATCACATTTAATGGTGTTCTAAGCTCATGAGATAAATTTATAAAGTAATTATTTTTATTTCTCTCTACCTCTATAATTTTATCAAATAGCTGTTTGTTCGTTTCCATCTCATTGCTAAGTGCTTCTGTTCTAACAGCTACTAAATTATCTAATCTTTTAACTTTTGTACTATTGTAGCAGACTAGCATTATTATCATTACAATATAAGATATTATTGCACCTTTACTTTTCCAAAGTGGTGGTTTTATAGTAAATGTAACTTTATACTCTTCTCCCATTACACCTTTTTGGTTTCTCGCTTTTATTTTAAAAGTGTATTTTCCTGGGTCCAGCTTATTAAATAAAACTTGGTTATTACTTGTAGATGTCCATTCATCCATAACACCTTCTAATTTATAATAAAATTTTAAGTTGTTATTTCTGTATTGTGGTATAAAATAAGATATTTTTAAATCATTTTGATCATATTTAAATTGTAAATTATCTATATTTTTATATTTTTCTCCATCTACCATAAAGCTCTCAAATGTGATTGTTGGTTCGTAATATGAGAACATGGCTTCTTCGTCTGCTGGGTTAAAAATATTTAAACCTTTTATCCCACCAAATATAAACTCACCGTCTTTCGTCTTATACTCTGATTTATCATTGAATTCATTGCTTTGTAATCCTTCAGCCGTACTTAAATTTCTAAATTCATTAGTTTTTAAATCAAACTTTGAAATTCCTTTATTTGTACTTGCCCATGGATTACCATCATCATCAATTAACACTCCATAAACAGTATTGTTACTAAGACCATCTTCGTCAGTATATTTTATAGACGTTCCATTAGATTTATAAAATTTAACTAGACCATCACTTGTACCAATCCATAATATATTGTCATTGCCCTCGGCTATACATTTTATTGTATTTATTTCTTCCTTAGTTTCATGGTCAAATAGTTTAAAGACTTTTATCTTGTCTTGATTTACATCTATTTTTATCATAGAACCAGCTGTATAAGTTCCAAGCCAATATACTCCATCTTTATCTTCAAAAATTTCTTGTATATGAGCGTCACCGACTTTTTCTTTAATAGTCTTGTTAAGAGTATCTATCATTTTATCAACCGTTACTATCTTCTCAGTTTTTATATCTAAAATACTTATACCATCTTGAGTACCTATCCATAAATACCCTCGACTATCGATTAACAAGGATTCTATCATATCACTTGTCATCCCATTATTCATGGTGTATTTTTTGACTTTCATTGTCTTTCTATTTATCTGATTCAGTCCATAATCCGTTCCAACCCATACAGTATCTCCACTACCTTGGATAACACGTATCAAGTTGCTTGTTATATCATAAGTCCCTTCTCCTGCCGAAATCTTAATATATTTATTGTTTTCTCTATCCATAATATTAAGACCTTTATCTCTTGTACCTACCCATATTAGGCCATCTTCATCTTCATATACACCTTGTATTACATTTGAGCTTAAAGAATTTTTATTTAATGGATCGCTTTTATATTGAATTATTTTATTATTTGGATTAAATATACTAATTCCTGTATATGTTCCTACCCATATTAATCCTGTACTATCTTGCATCAGTGAATATACATTGTCATCTAATAAACTATTAGAGTCGTAATTATTATGATATGTATAAAACTTATTATCACCTAAGTATTTACAAAGACCTGAATCCGTACCTATCCATATCATCCCATTTTCATCTTGTATTATTGATTTTGTGGTGTTAGAAGGTATTGTTGTATCGTCATTTGCATCATGGTAGTACCTAATGACCTTATGTGTTTCACCATTTTTAACAAGTATTTTTATTAATCCGTTGTTATTGGTCGAGACCCATAGATTGTTTTCATCATCAATTAAAATAGAATTTATTCTGTCGTCTTTTAATGTTTCGACATTCTCATGAGAAATATATTGGGTGATTTTCATAGTTCCTCTATCCATTTTAATTAAACTTTTGTCAGTTCCTATCCATATATTATGAAAATTATCTTCTTCAATGTCCATTACATCTTCCTTGCTGAATACATCTTCTTCGCTTAAAGATACTTTGAACTTGTCGAATTCTCTATCATACATATATACATTATCTTGTGTTATTACTAAAACTGTTCCTCTTTTTGTTAATAAAATACTTCTTACTTTAAAAAAAGTATTTCCATCTTCATCATGCTCATAGTTTGTAATTTCTTCTGTTTCTAAATTTATTTTACTTATCCCCTTATTTGTTCCAACCCAAAGATTTTTTTCATTATCCTCTTGAATACTTAGAATATAGTTATTAATTATTGTATTTTTTTTATCTTTATCTGCTTTATATACCTTCATCTCAAACCCATTGTATCTATTTAAACCTTCGTTAGTACCTATCCATATATACCCATTACTATCTTGGTATATAGTTTGGGCATTCGATTGTGATAGTCCATTTTCTATAGTTATATGTTTAAAATTTATATGTTCTTGTGCTTCAGATATATTAGTTAGAGTAATTATAAAAAATACCGATACTAAAACTGCTAAAATACCATTTTTAAAATTCATAGCTTCACCCTCTATTATAGTAAATATTTGCTAAATAATATTTTATAAAATATTATTTAAAAGTTCAATCATTTAATCGTATATATTTGCTATCTTGTGTTATTATTCGATTATTTTCGATTAATCTTAAGTCAATATAACTTACTATGTATAATAAAATAAAAAATAATAAAAAATAGCACTAGACAGATTTTATCTATCCAGTGCTATTTTTTATTATAATTCTTGAGCTGCTTCTAACTCTTCTTTTAAATTATTTCGTTTATCTATTTTTTTCATTTTTATATAATAAGTCAACATAAGTGGTACTGCTGCTGATATCCATGCGATTGGATCAGATAAACATATACCTGTAAAACCTATAACTTTTGGTAATGTAAAAGCTACTGTAGCTCTTGCAGCTAATTCAAAGAATCCTGCCATCATTGGTACAAATGATTCTCCCATTCCTTGAAGCACGTTTCTATATACAAATATAAATCCTAAAGGTATAAAGAATATTGCAGAATAATTTAATACTTGTTGAGCATAATCAAATATTTCTGGCGTTGGATTTTCTATAAATAACATTACAAAATATTTCCCAAGTGTAACTAATACAACTCCAGCTATTAAACTTGTTATTATTGAAACTATATTCATTATTTTTATTCCGTGTTTTATACGATCAAATCTTCCAGCACCTAAATTTTGTCCTGCATAAGTTGCAACTGTAACACCGAAAGATGTAGATGGTTGCATTACTAATTGAAGAACTTTTGATGCTGCTGTGTAAGAAGCTATTACTACAGAACCAAATGTATTTATTGCACTTTGTATTATTATTATACCTACTGCAGTTACTGAAAATTGCATTGACATTGGTATTGCAATTTTTAAATGTGTAGTATAATATTCTTTTTCAACTTTGAAGTCTTCTTTTTTAAGTCTTAATATCTTGAATTTCTTATAGCTATATATAAAACAAAGGACTGCTGATACTCCTTGTGCTATATTAGTTGCATAAGCTGCTCCTGCAACCCCCATATTAAAGTTTATTATGAAAATTAAGTCTAAAATAACATTTAGAATTGATGCCACTATTAAGAAATATAATGGAGTTTTACTATCTCCTAATGCTCTTAATATTCCTGCTGCCATATTATATCCCGTTTGAGTTATTATTCCTGCATAAATTAATGTGATATATACCCTTGCATCTTCATAAATATTTTCTGGTGTATTCATCATATTAAGAAGTGGTTTTACTGCTAACAATGCTACTATTGTGATTATTACTGTCAATACTATAGTAAGTGTTATATTACTTGCTACTGCTTTTTTTACACCTTTTTCGTCCTTTGCTCCGAACTTTTGTGC
Source organism: uncultured Intestinibacter sp. (assembly GCF_902468165.1). Taxonomy (NCBI): domain Bacteria; kingdom Bacillati; phylum Bacillota; class Clostridia; order Peptostreptococcales; family Peptostreptococcaceae; genus Intestinibacter; species uncultured Intestinibacter sp. The sequence goes on along the minus strand of NZ_CABQXJ010000006.1, from coordinate 25,248 downwards.
TACCAAGACGGCAAATCCACTTGTAAGTCCTAATACTAGACCATTTACTAAGAAAAATAGTGAATTACATGCACCTAATGCTGCAAGTGCATTAACACCGACAAATCTTCCTACTATTATAGTATCGACCATACTATAAAGCTGTTGAAAGATATTTCCGATTAAAAGCGGTATAGTAAAATAAATGAATATTTTTAGTGGATTTCCCTTTGTCATATCACTAGTCATAATTATTCCTCCTTATATTTATTTAATTTTTAAAATTTATAATTGTATAAAAAGACCCTCCTTATTATTACTCGAATAAAGAGAGTCCTATTTATCTTGTTTATCTATACTTATTTTAGATAGTAAAATTACTTTAACGTATATTTTAACATCTTTTATTGTTATTGGCTATAGATTATTCTTATTTACATATATTTTATTATTTAGATACGTTTCCTGCTATATTAAGTGCATCCCATGTTCTAGCAAATGGTGGTGCATAACATAAATCAAGCATTCCAAGTTGTTCTGTTGTCATTTTTGTAAATATTGCAGTTGCAAGTACGTTTGTTCTTTGTACTGCGTCTGATTTACCTACTGCTTGTCCACCTAATATTACTTTTGTATCTGCATCATAAATTAATTTTATAGATATTTTTTCTTGTCCTGGACAATAATCAGTGTGATTTTTATCTGTTATAAATGTAGCTTTGTAATTTAAGTTCATTTTTTTAGCATCTGCTTCTGTTATTCCAGTTGATGCTGCTTCCATATCTAATAATTTTATACAGCTTGAACCTAATGTCCCTTGGAATGTTTCAGATTTTCCACCTAAATTAGATCCAACTATACGACCTAATTTATTTGCATTTGTAGCAAGTGGTATATAAACTTGTTGTTGTTTTACAAGGTGGTATACTGTTGCACAATCTCCAGCAGCATAAATATCTTCTATAGAAGTTCTTCCTTGATTGTCTATTACTATTGCCCCATTATCAAGCATTTCTATGCCTGTATCTTTTAAGAATGATGTATTTGGTCTTACACCAGCAGCTAATACAACTAAATCTACTTCTACTTCATCAGTATTAGTTATAACTTTAGTTTTTCCATCTAAAGTATCTATAGATGTTACCATTGAGTTAAAGTATAGTTCTATTCCATGAGCTCTTAAGTTTTCTTCAAGTATTTCTGTAACTTCTTTATCAAGTACATTTTCAAGTATTCTATTTCCCGAATTAAATACACAAACTTCTTTGCCTAATTCTTTTGCAACATCTGCTACTTCTAAACCTATAAATCCAGCCCCTATTACAGCTATCTTTTTAATAGATTTATCTTGCATTTTTGCTTTTAACTTTTCTCCATCTTCTACACTTCTAAGTGTATAAGCCTTTTCTATATTTTTTATAGGTGGTATTACAGTAGCTGCCCCTGTTGCAATCATCAGTCTATCATAATTATCTGTAAAAACTTCACCACTTTGTAAATTTTTCACTTCTATTGTTTTTGTTTTTACATTTAAACTTACAACTTCGTGCTCTATTTTTACATCTATTCCTGTTTCTCTAACTTTTTCTGGAGTTCTAACTAACATTCTATCTACATTGTCAAAATTACCCCCAACATAATAAGGTAGTCCACAAGCACCAAAAGATATATGTGGAGATTTTTCATATACAACTATCTCAGCATCTCTGTCAGTTCTTCTTAATTTAGCAGCTGCACTCATTCCTGCAGCAATCCCTCCAACTATAATTATTCTCATATTTCCTCCTAAATCTGTCTTAAATTTAGAGGACGAACCAAAAGCCAGAATTTCTCCCATCTAATAGCACGCCCTCTTATCTCAAAATTATTTTATTCTATTTTAAAAGAAATTAAACAGCTTTTTGAACTGTCTTATTTGCTTTTTCTTCATCTCTTTTTAAACTTCTATCTACAATAATTGAACTTGCTATTGTACCACTTACGTTTAACATAGTTCTACCCATGTCTATTATTGGGTCAACTGCAATTACTGCTCCAAGAAGTGGGAAGTATGCTTCCATACCCATACCAGATATAACTACAGATATTGCTATTGTAGCAGTACCTGGAAGACCAGCTATACCAAATGAACTAATTGCTATGATTACTAAAAGCATTATACAGAAACTTAAATCTATAGGTGTATTAGTTATTTGTGCAAGCATTATAGCTGTAAGTGCTGGATAAATTCCTGCACAACCATTCATACCCATATTTGTTCCTAAACTAGCAACAAAACTTGCAACCCCTTCATTAACATCAAATTTTTTCTCTAGAGTTTCAATTGTAACAGGTAATGTTCCTAAACTTGAACGAGAAGTAAATGCTATAATTAATGGTTCTGAAGCATTTTTTATATATGTTATTGGGCTAACTCCATTTAACATAGCTAATGTCATATGAACTACTAACATTATAATCACTGCTAAATATAGACAAACTATAAATTTACCAACAGATGCAAGTACACCTATTCCATTTGAAATTATAGTGTTTGCAAGTAAAGCTATAACTGCATATGGCATAAATTTAATTATTGTCATAGTTACACTTATTATTATTTTATAAAAAGCTTCAACCCATTTTACAAAAGGTTCAATAGTATCTGCATGTTTTTTGCTTAAACGTCTTATTGAAGTTCCTATAAATGCTGAGAATATAACTACACCAACTATATTTCCTTCTGCCATAGATGATACTATATTACTTGGTAAAAGTGCTCTTATTGTTTCAGATAAAGAAACTGCTTCTCTTATTTCAGCAGTGTTGTTTCCTGCATCAAATCCTTGACCAAGGTTAAATAATATTGCTAATACTATACCTGTTATAGCAGCGAAAACTGTTAAACCTATTAATGATCCTATTGTTTTTGTTGTAAGTTTTCCAAGGTTATCACCTTTCATATTCATTATTACTCTTGTTATTGATAATAATATAAGTGGAATAACTAACATTTTTAATAAGTCTATAAATCCACCACCAACAAATCCATACCATCCAGATAATTCACTTATCCAAGCTATATCCTTTGGTGAATCTGGGAATTTAGCAACGGCTTGTACTATAACTCCTAAAACTAATCCTAAAACTGTACCAGTAGTCATTCTTGTAGAAAAGCTAACCTTTTTCTTTTGAAGTACGTTGATCACTTTAAATAATGCTATTAATGCTACGATAAATGCCAAAGTTCTAAAATCACTAAGTTGTAAGAACTTTGTAAAAAAATTACTTTCTAACATTCCTCTTTCTCCTGTGTCTTTGTTTGTTTTTTATTTAATTTATTATAAACCCTATGTATATTATAGGATATAATACCCAAAAAAGTATATAATAATATTTACATTTTTTAATTTTTTTTAAAAATACTTCGGCTATCATTTTGATAACACCCAACCATTTCATTGTACTATCATTTTGATAATATTGCAATATTTTTTTATTTTTTTATAATATTTTCTATTATTTCTTTAAAATCCTATTTTTTGCAGTTTATTTTTAAAATCATTTTTTTAATTTTAATTTAATTTTTAATCCGATTTTATGGAAATATTAGCTTTTCTTTATATTTATTTTCAAATTTCTCTTATTTTTTACATTTTTCTATATTTTTTTACATTTAGTCTATACGTTTTCCTATTTTTCTTGTAAAATATAAATATAAAATTCAACAATTTTTAAAAAATTATTTATGGAGGTATATTATAATGGAATTAATAGGAATTTTGATAATCATTTTAGGTTTCGCCCTAAAATTAGATACTATAGCAGTTGTTGTTTCAGCTGGTGTAGTTACAGGATTAGTAGCTCACATGAATATAGTTGAAATTCTTTCAACTTTAGGGGAAGCGTTTGTCACTAATAGAACAACATGTTTATTCATGCTTACACTACCTGTTATAGGACTTTGTGAAAGATATGGATTAAAAGCAAAAGCAGTTATGCTTATAGAAAAAGCAAAAGGATTATCTACTGGTACACTTTTAAGTGGATATTCTTTCATAAGAGAGGCTACAATAGCAGCAGGTGTTGCACTTGGTGGTCACCCTCAATTTGTTAGACCTCTTATAAGCCCAATGGCTGAGAGTGCCGCTACTGTAAAATACGGTAAATTAGAAGAAAAGGATTTAGATAAAATAAAAGCTCATTCTGCACTTGCAGATAATATAGGTAACTTCTTCGGTCAAAACTTATTTATGGCAAACTCAGGTATCCTTTTAATAGTTGGTACTTTAGATTCTTTAGGAATGACTGTTGATCCAATGGCGCTTACTAAAGCTGCAATACCAGTTGCTATAATAGCATTTGTATTATGCGTTGGAAAAAATATATTACTAGATAGACAATTGAGTAGAAAATACAACTCTAAAAATAATGATTTAGGGGGTAATAAATAATGGATATGGCAACACTTTCAAATAATCTATTAGACGTATTTTATATGTTTATAGGATTATGTATGGCAATAACAATGGTGTTTACTTTAAAAGATAAAAATCATAAAACTAGAATAGGTACAGCCCTATTTTGGGGAATATTAGCATTTATATTTATATTCGCAAGAATACTTCCTTCTGTATTAGTAGGATGTCTTGTAATCGTTATAGCAATTTTATCAGCAACTAAACAAATTAATGTTGGTACTTTAAAACAATTAGATACAACTTTCACAGAAATGAAAGCTCAAAAATTAGGTTTAAAAATATTTGTTCCAGCTTTATCAATAGCTGTAATAGCAATGCTTGTTGCTTCATTTACAGAGTTTCCTGGAACTGTAGCTATAGGTATAGCATCTACACTTTCTTTATTATTAGCATTTGCAATAACTAAAGCTAAACCATCTGAAGCTGTTGAAGATACTAACAGAATGTTCCAAGCAATAGGAGTATTCTCTATATTACCACAATTATTAGCTTCTTTAGGTGTATTATTCACTGCTGCTGGTGTTGGTGATAAAATAGCTAGCATAATATCATCTGTTATACCTCAAGGAAATATACTTGCAGGTGTTATAGCTTACTGTGTTGGTATGGCAATATTCACAGCTATAATGGGTAATGCATTTGCTGCATTCTCAGTAATAACTGCTGGTATAGGTCTTCCATTCGTATTTGCTCAAGGTGGAGACCCAGTTATATGTTCAATATTAGCATTAACTGCTGGATTCTGTGGTACATTAGTTACTCCAATGGCTGCAAACTTCAACGTTTTACCTGCTGCATTACTTGAAATGAAAGATAAAAACGGAGTTATAAAAGCTCAAGCACCTTTAGCTGCATTATTATTAGTAGCTCACATAATATTAATGTATACTTTAGGGTTCTAATATAAAAAAACTATTATAATTGATTAAATAAATATACAACAGATTTTGATATATTATTCCGGAGTCTGTTGTATTAACTAAAGGAGAAATAAAAATGAAAGTTTTAATAACAGGATTTGATCCATTTGGTGGAGAATCAGTAAATCCAGCATTAGAAGCTGTTAAACAACTTCCTGACACAATAGCCGGTGCTGAAGTAATAAAATTAGAAATACCTACTGTTTTCAGAAAATCATTAGAGAAAATAGAAGAAAATATAGTTAAACACAACCCTGATATAGTAATATCTGTTGGACAAGCTGGTGGAAGATTTGATGTAACTCCAGAGAGAGTTGCTATAAACATAGATGATGCTAGAATAGAAGATAACGAAAAAAATCAACCAATAGACATAACTATATTCGAAGATGGGCAACCTGCTTACTTCTCAAACTTACCAATAAAAGCTATGGTTAAAGAAATGAGAGAAAATGGTATACCTGCTTCTGTATCTAACACTGCTGGTACATTCGTTTGTAACCACGTTATGTACGGAATATTATACATGATAGATAAAAAATATCCTAACATAAAAGGTGGATTTATCCATGTTCCTTATATACCATCTCAAGTTGTTTGTAAACCAAACACACCATCAATGGCTGCTGCTGATATAACTAAAGGTTTAGAGTTATGTATAAAAGCTGCTGTTGAAAACAAAGAAGATATAAAAGCTGTTGGTGGAGAAATCTGCTAATTGTAATTTAATAAATATGCAATAAATATTTACCCGGAATTTATATTTATTGAAAATAGAAGTATCGATGAAAAAGTCTTGTAGATTTAAATTCATCGATACTTTTTTAATGATTTTAATTAGGTTTTATTTATAAGTATAAATTTTAAATTTTCTATCCACCAATCCATATTTAACATCTGTTCTTTATTATTAAAATCTGTATTTATTATCAACGCTGCTAAAAACATTCTACATGCACATAGTAATCCAACTTGTAATAATGTATTCCATGTATTTTGTGTAAATTTGTATCCTTTATATTCTTCTAGTCTTTTTCGATAAAAATCTATTAGTATAGTTTTGTCTATATCTGCTTCTACAGAAGTTATAATGTACCATAATAAATCTAGTGTACATGGGCCACATCCGCTATTAGCAAAATCAATCATCTTTATATTGTTTTTATCTATATACAGTGTATTATCTGGTCTATAATCTCCATGTAAAAAAGTTTTTGGGAAATATGGATATAATTCTTCTATATTATTTAAATTATTATATTTTTCATATAAATTTTCTCCCAAGATGAGCTTTAGCTCTTTCCATCCTTCGTATACTTCTTTTCTCATATCTTCTGTATATTTAAATTTATCTACGGATAAAAAATTATAATAGCTTTCTGTATTTAATAAGTTCTCGTATTTATTAACATCATATTCTGTAAACTTTGAATGAAATTTCGCTAGTGTGTCTATATAATCCAAATACTCATTCATATGATTTTTGGAGCCTATATACTCCGAAACATCTTTCATTAAAATTGCGTATGTATCACTTCCTAAGTAATATCCTATATAAATTCCATCTATATATTCTTCAAGCTTTGGATATACGTTATCTTTAAATATTACTAACTCCCTACCCTTGTCATTACTGGCTTTTGCTAGCCAATCTTCTTGTAGATTATTAACTTTTAAGTAAAGGTATTTTTTATTTTTATTAGAGTAAAGTTCTATTTTATACATTTTAGATCCAGATAAACCTGATGTATTTATAGGATAAATATCTATATTTGTTAAGTTATCTATTTCTTTTTCTAAGTTTTCTTTGCTTAAAAGATCTCTTATAGATGATGCTTTATAAATATCCAAGTCATTCCCCTCCTTAAAATATTTATCCCAATTTTATATAGTATCACTCTTTTTTAATAGTATTACATTACTATTTTTTCTAATAAGCTTTTATGAGGAGAAGCGATAATTGATGTAGATGTTATTTCTCCCAATTTTGCAAGTTCATTTTCACATGATTTTATAGCTGATTTAACAGAAGATATTTCACCTGTCATTATCAAAAATCCCTTGCCGCCTAGCCCTTTTGCAATTCTAACTTCTATTAATTGGACATTCGATGCTTTTACTGCTATATCTGCAGCTTTTATTATTGTTAAAGCAGATATAGTTTCTATAGCTCCTATAGATTTTAAGTCCTTTATATCTGTAGCTCCAGCAATCGCTACAAGAACTTGTGGTGATACATTATTTATTATATGGCTCTCTACTAAAAATACATCTGCTATTGATTTTCCTCTTTCAACAGAATTTTTAACTGCACCGACATCTCCACTCACTACAATCATGTATTTACCTGGGCAAACGGGATTTGCTAAAACTAATTCTACATTAGCTGCTTTGACCATTTCATCAGCAGTTTGTATACCAATGGGAGTACTTTTTAGTTCTACTAAACCAATTGCTTTTTTCAAGTTTATCCCCTCTTTCTCATAATTTATCTAATAGATATTCTATTTATATTATTTGTCTGAAACAATGACTACTTTATTATCTTTGATTTCTTTTATAACACCACTAATACTTGCATGAATATTGCTTCCCAAACTATTTTTGTCTATTATCCCAACTAAGTCACCTTTTTGAACTTTATCCCCTACTTTAACTGCCACTGCACAAGGTTTGCCTATATGTTGATTCATCAAAATAGTAACACTATCTTCGTCTATTATTTTATCTTCAAGAGGCGACTTTCTATCAAATTCTGTAAGTCCCAGTTGTCTTATTAATTTATTTACTGGATATCTTTTAAATTCTCTAAAAGGGTGTGCCTTCTCTGGTTTATTGTTGCAAGTATTTTTTATATTATTTTGTCTCATAGTCTGTTTTAAAAAGTTGTTTAGTTTCCATGGTTGTAAATTCATAATACATGCATATTCACATAATCTACATCCGCAACATAAATAAGCATTTACCGTACTGATATTGTTGTCACATAGACTTCCATACGATGCTATTCTCATCATCTTATGTGGTTGTATAGCATGTCCTATAAGCCCCCTTGGACATACTTCACTACAATGGCTACAGTGCATGCATGATGTTTTTGCATCTTTTAGCATTTTTCCTATATCTTTTTGTAAGTCTTTTACTAATGAGTGGTCTTTAGGTAGTACTATAAGACCTTTTGTTGTTTTTGTAATTGTAGAATCTATATCTACAACTTTCCCCATCATTGGTCCACCATTAATAACTACAAAGTCAGTTAAACTTGTACCTCCAGCTAACTCTATAGCTTTTTTAACACTCATTCCTATTGGCAATTTTAAAGTTTTAGTATTATTTACAGCACCAGTAACTGTAACATATTTATCAGTTACTGGTTTTTCATAATAATAAGCATTGTAAATATTAAGCATAGTTTCTACATTTGATACTATAGCACCTACATTTAGAGGTATTCCTCCCTCTGGAACAATCCTCCCCGTAACTTCATATACTAAAACTTGTTCATCACCAGCAGGATAGAAGTTTTCAAGCTCGAATAATTGTAATTTATCATAATTCCCTATAATACTTTGTACACTCGAAATAGCTTCTTTATATTTTGATTTTAGTGCTACTACACCATGTTTAGCTCCAACATGTTCAACAACTAAACTTAATGCATCTAAAATCTCTTTTGTATGTAAAGCCATTAATTGTTGATCTACTCTCAACAAAGGCTCACATTCTGCCCCATTTATTATTACATATTCAGCCTTAGCATTTAACTTTGCATGGGTTGGAAATCCTGCTCCCCCTGCTCCTACTATCCCCGCTTTTTTAATAAGGCTTAATAAATCTTTTTCCATTTATTTCACCTCTTTATTTATTTAATGTGGAATCCTCCAACAAGTGTGCATCTTCTTTTTCTTGTAAAAGATTTAGCTGAAGTTAATCCTTCTCCAGTTGGACCTGCTATTGTAAATGTTGTGTATCCTTCTCCACCAACACCTATACCAGCATATGATGGTCCATTTTTAACAAATATTGTAGTTTGAATAAGTTTTGCCATTCTAGTTAATTTGTCCACGTTTTTAGAATGCATCATTGCAGTATGTCTGTTTCCATGTTCAACGTCTACTGCCATATCTATTGCTGTATCTACGTCTTTTGCTCTTACAAGTGGAAGTATTGGCATCATTAATTCTGTTTGGACAAATGGATGTTCTAATTCAGTTTCCATTAATATAACTCTTATACTGTCATCTACTTCTATTCCAATTTTGCTTAATATGTATTTAGCGCTCTTTCCTACAAATTCAGTTTTTATTTTCATATTGTCGTTTAATACTAGTTTAACTAATTTATCTATTGTTGATTTATCTTTAACTTCATATGCTCCATGTTGTTTCATATTGAAGATTAAATAATCGGCGATTTGATCTACTGCTATTATTTCTTTTTCTGCTATGCATGGTAGATTATTATCAAAACTACAACCATCTACTATATCTTTAGCCGCTTTTTCTATATCAGCAGTTTCATCAACTACAACTGGTGGATTTCCTGCTCCTGCACCTATTGCTTTTTTACCGCTTGATAATACTGATTTGACAACTCCTGGGCCACCTGTTGCAACTAATAATCTAACTTTGTCGTGTTTCATCATTATGTTTGCATTTTCTATAGATGGTTCTTTAACAGAAACAACTAAGTTATCTGGTGCACCAGCTTCTTTTAAAGCTCTATTTATTAATCTTATAGTTAATTCAGAAACTTCTTTTGCTCTTGGATGTGGGCTGAATACTACTGAATTTCCAGCAGCTATCATACCGATACTATTGCATATTATAGTTTCAGTTGGATTTGTTGTTGGAGTTATTGCACCAATTACCCCAAAAGGAGCATATTCCACTAACGTAAGTCCATCATCTCCCGCCATAGCCTCAGTTGTTAAATCTTCTATACCAGGTGTTTTGTCTATAGCTAATTGATTTTTAATTAATTTATATTCATATCCACCCATGCCTGTCTCTTCAACAGCCATTTTTGATATTTTTTCTAAATTTTCTTTTTTAGATAATTGATTTCTTATAGCTTTTACAAATCTATCTTTATCTGACATTGAGCAATCTAATAGTTTTCTTTGTGCTGTAAATGCAGCATCTATAGCTTCTTCCATTGTTGGAAATATACCCTCTCCACAATTATCTGAGCATTGTGGTTTATTTTCTGCTGCTTCTACACTTTGCATTACTTGTTTTACGATTTTTTCTATATCCAATGTATTTATTTCCATATTTTATCCCCCTAACCTGACTTTATTATAGATAAAACTCTATTTGTATTTATTTATGTATTAATTTAAATTAACTACAGATTCAATCGCATATTTAGCTACATATGTATCTTCTTCAACAGTGCCTCCACTTACACCTAAAGCTCCGACGACTTTGCCTTTGTATGTAAATGGTATCCCCCCACCAAAAGTAATTATTCGATTATTGTTGCTCTCTTGTATTCCATAAAGTGGGTCACCTGGTTTACATAAATTTTGAACATCTTCTGTCGCCATCTTTAAGCTGAGGGCTGTATATGCCTTATTTAAAGATATATCTATACTCGCTAAAAGTGAGTCTTCCATTCTCTCCATAAGTATGATGTGACCACCGCTATCGACTACAGAAATAACTACGGGTACGTTTATTTCTTTTGCCTTTTGTTCTGCAAAAGCTACCATTTTCTTTGCAGTTTGTAGATTTAAATCTACTGTTTTATTTTGATCTATGCTAATAGATTTTCCTGTCGTAACAGGTTTATCTATCTTTTTTTCTAATTTATCTGTATCTAAAGCCAAACTTTGTTCATCATCTTTGATACATTCGTTTATATTATTATTTAAATCTAAGTTTTCTTCACTTAAATTACCCTGAATATCTTTTAATTTTTCTCTAACTCTCTTTAATACTTTTACTTTTAATTCTTCAACTTCACAATAAAATTCTTCAACTCTTGCCAATGCATATATTGCATCAGACATTCTATTTACATATTTCATTACTTCATTTCTAACTGGCTCTATTCCACTAAGCGCTACTATATTTCGCTCTCCTCTTCTAACTATTGTTCTTGCAACATGAAGAGTCGCCGAAACTTGGTTTTTCCCTGGTACAACAAAGTGAGTTTGTATACCTACAATTTCAGTACATTCATCAACTATATTTTCTAAATAAGATATATCATCCTCAGAGATTTTGCCAGTTAACATCTCTCTTCCTTTTTTATCACTGGCAAGTTCTGCTCCAAGACTGAATATCCTCTTTTGTATTTTATTTATATATGTCCTTACTTTTTCGTTTTTTGATTGTGAATAAGCTAAACCCAACATTGAATTAGCTTCATCCATAATTCCATAACACTCAACTTTTACGCTATTTTTAGAGATTCTCTCTCCTCCATAAAGGCTTGTTTGTCCTTTATCTCCCGTTTTTGTATATAAATTAGCCAAACTTATCACATCCTAACCCTATACATCATCTACTTCAACACTGTCAACTATACCTACAACAGCTGAATCAATAGGAGAATTAGGTTTATTAAGTACATATCTAGCTGAACTACCTTTTGATACTAATACTACCTCTCCTACACCTGCACCAACTGAATCTACTACTATTTCACTGGTTTCTGTCGGCTGCAATGTTTCATTTAATTTTGATACTACTAGAAGTTTAAATCCTACTAAACTTTCATCTTTTGTTGTTGAAACTACTGTTCCTATTACCCTACCTAAATACATATTCTCTACCTCTTATTTCTTAATAATCTATTCTTGTTTTATTTTTAAATTTAACTTTTTAGCTTCTTCTTTTGCTAAATCTGTAATTAGAGAACCTTTATCTACAAATATATAGTTATAACCTCTATTTTCATAAACATCAGCTCTGCTTATTACTTTTTTGTCTAATTTAATATATAGTGAATTTTTATCTTGAGGTTGTTTTAAATCTATTGTTTTTTTATTATCTTTACTTTGATTATTTATAACAAGATTATTTGTATTTAGGTTCTTTTTACTGTATTTTTCAACTTTATAAAATAGATTTTCGGAAGTTGTTAATTCTATTTCATAACTTTTTATTGTTTCTAAATTATTTTTCAATTTATTTTTATAAGCTAAGCTTACATTATCACCATAAATAGATTTTCTTTCTTCATTTTCAATACAACACGCATTTAGCGATGCAATTATCTTCTTTCCACTCATCATAGCTTTTGAAACTATATTCGTGATTAAAGTATCACTAATGCAGTTTGCTATTTTTGATGCTGTATTTATCGTTAAACTAGGAATGATAATTAAATTATTTTGATCTAATAATTCTTTTATATCGGGCTTATCATCTTCTTTTATTACACTTTCTATATTTAGACTTTTCTTTATTAAATCTTCTGTTAATACTTCCTCAGCCGCTTTAGAAATTACAACTTTAAATTGCCATCCATTTTGTTGCAATTTATTTAAAGATTCTATAGATTGTCTAAATCCTATGCTAGCTCCTGTAAATAATACTAAAGCAGTTTTTTGTCTTTGTTCTAATTTTTCTATTACTTTATTTACGATATATTCAATTAATGCATTTTGAATTAAATTTTGTAATTCACTATTCAAATGCTCACCCCCTAAACGTTACAATTCATCGCTATACCTAGAGGTGTTACTAAAAGTGGTTCTATCGGTTTTACTACATCTACATTTATTTCTTTTTTAAATACTGTTGCAAATTCGTCAAAACAACAAGCCCCACCGACTACATAAATATTATCTACATCATATCCTTGTATATATTTTTTTACGATAGATGCCATCTTTTGTACTACTGGTTTTACTATTGTAAAAACATCATTTTCGTTTTTCTTGTCTTTTTTATATTCTTCAGCTTCTTCAAAAGATTTTTTTAAAAATCCTGCCAATACAAGTGTCATATGAGTTCCACCTGTAGCCTCATCTGCTGTAAATATTACTTCTCCATCTTTCAAAATACTTATACCTGTTGTTCCACCACCTACATCAACTACTGCCCCATCTGTAATTCCAAGGACTTCAGCTGCTGCAGTCGGCTCATCTACAATATTTACAACTTCTAAATCTGCTGATTCAACTACATTTGCTATTACCTTTGTATTTCCTTCTGTTATTCCTGGTGGAATAGCTGTTGCCGCATAAGTAAGCTTTGTCCCTAACATATCTTCAACTTGCTCTTTTAACATTCTTACTACTCTTGTGGCACCGATATAATCTACTACTATGCCGTCTTTTACAACAGTAGATGGATAAGTCGCCCCTGCTATAGGTCTATTTTCTTCATCTAAAACAGATAAAACTATATTTGCAGTTCCTAAATCAACCCCTACTTTTAATCTGCCTTTATAATCGTTGCTTTTTTTATCTCTTACTAAAGTAGAGAAATCTTCTAATATTTTATTACAGTTATCTAATTTCAAAATATCACCTATTTCCTGATAATTTTAACTAAGTCTCCATTTTTTAAACAACAAGCATTTGCCTCATCTGTATCTATATGCATTTCTAAAACATATTTGTCAGAAACTCTAATTAAAACATTTCCTAAGATACCTTTTCTTTTACCTTTAATTTCTACATCTACTATATCTTTATCATTTAGTTCTAATTTTTTTGCTGTTTCTTTATCCATATGGATATGTCTTAAAGCGGCTATAGTTCCCTTAGATGTTTCAACACTTCCCTTTGGTCCAATTATTTTTATTCCTGGAGTATTTTCTAATTTGCCTGATTCTCTTATTGGAGCCTTTATCCCAAGTTTAAATCCATCTGTTAATGAAACCTCAATTTGTGTTTCATCTCTTAAAGGCCCTAAGATTCTTACTTTTTCAATCGAACCTTTTGGGCCTTGGATAGTTACTACCTCTTTGGCTGCAAATTGACCAGGTTGTTTTAGATCTTTTATTTTTGTAAGTTCATATCCTTGACCAAATAAAAAATCTAAATCCTCCCTAGATAAGTGTATATGTCTATTTGAAACACCTATAGGGATTAAAATGTCATTATCTTGTTGCATTTTTTCTATAACTATTTTTGTAACTATACTTACTAATTCTTCTTGAGATATATTCATTTTAATCACCTATATATTTAGATTTAATTATTCAGCTCTTTTTGGTAATATTCTTTCAACATCTGTATGTGGTCTTGGGATTACATGTTTAGATACTATTTCTCCAACTTTTTCTGCAGCTACTGCCCCTGCATCTACTGATGCTTTAACAGCACCGACATCTCCTCTTACCATTACAGTTACTAATCCTGAACCTATTTTTTCATATCCTATTAATTCTACGTTAGCTGATTTTGTCATTGCATCTGCTGCTTCTATAGCCCCAACTAACCCTTTAGTTTCTATCATTCCTAATGCTTCACCCATGGCTTTTGCCTCCTATTTATCTTTATTATCCTTATTTTTATCTTTATTTTCTTTGTAGTGAATACAGTAAATTCTTAAATCTCCTTTTTGTCTTGGACATTTAGGGTCTTTACATATGTTACAAGTATATCCTTTAGAAGTTTCTTCACTTAAATCTTGGTTATTATAATCTGAATCTTCATCAGATTCCTGACTAGACTCATCTTGTACAGTCACTTCGTTATTTTTGTCTTCTATTATTTGTCCTTCATCTAAATCTTGATTATTTAAATTTTTATCATTTTCATCTTTTTGTTCTGACTCATCAGCTTTATCTCGATTTAAATTATCTTCTTTATCTGAAGGAGGGTTATTTTGTTTTACTTGTGGAATTTCTTCTTTTTCATCTTCATATCCCACAGTGCTTTCATTTCTTATAAGCATATCAATACTATCGCTTGGTCTTGGTATAACCATCTTCGTATGAACCTTGCCTAATTTACCTAAGGCTGCTGTAGCTGCACTTATTGCAGCTTTTACTGCACCTACATTACCCTCTATTTTTATTACAGTCATTCCGCTTCCTTTTGCAAACTCATATCCAACCAAATTAATATTAGCAGCCTTTAGACAAATATCAGCAGCCTCAATTCCAGCAGCAAGACCCATAGTTTCAATCATTCCAATTGCTAATTTGGACATATCAATACCTCCTTTGATATTACCCTAAATTTTCAATTTCTTTAAAAGGCATTCTTGTCACTAATCTTGCTGCATTTGCCCCTAAAGATCTTTTTTGTTTATCTTCACTTATAAATTTTATTTTGAATATTGGGCTTTCTTCTTTTAATTTATTATAATGAAGTACTATATAATTATTATCGATACCAATTCCTACACCAAGAGTCGACTCTAAACTTGCCTCATGTGCAATTTCAACAGCACTTCCAAATTGTTTGTCTTCTACTTGATATGGAATTCCTTCCTCTTCAATTCCCAATAGTATCTCTTTTATATATTCAATATTTTTGATGTTTTCGTTATAATAAACTTTTATTTGAGGTTTTTTACTTGCAAATCTCCCGATATTATCCAATAGCTTCACCTTCTTCAATAGAAGATAAAATAAGACCTGTAGCAACTGCATTTCTAGGGCCTTCACACCCTCTTATATTTGCTCTTCCGGCAACTATCTTGTACTGTGCAAGAGCATCTGTTACTAGTTGTGGAATTTCAAAATCAAGTGCTGAACCACCTACAAGTACTACAAATTCCATATCTCTTATATTTCCTGTTGGACTTACATCTGCCAAAGCTCTAAGGGCATTAGTTACAAATACTTTTTCTTTAGCATTTTTTCTTATTAATTTAACTTTTTCTAATGAGTAATCTCCCTCCAAAGGAATCATATTTCCTTCTTTTAAAATTACTATTTTTGCAAATACTTTTGAATCTAGTGGATTATTAAAAAATTCAACCGTTCCATCTTCATGTCTCAAGTTAAATAAACTTTCTACTTTTGCAAGAGGATATTTTTTGATATCTTCTGCCAACTCAAAGTCATCTATGCCTAGTTCTGATTTTATAAGCATAGTTACCATATTACCTGCACCTGCTAGGTGTATTGATTTTATGTGACCTTCGCGAGTTATTATAGATGCATCAGTAGAGCCTGCCCCCATATCTAAAATAGCGAGTGGCTTGCTACTACCTGGAGTTGTAAGCGCCCCTCTTATCGCCATATCTGCTTCTACTCCGCCTACTTCTACAGGTATTTTTAACTTTTGGCTTAGTTCATCTGCAATCATCTGCATTTGCAGTTTGTCGGCTTTGACCATTGCTGCAATTCCAACAGCATTTTCTAGCGCAAACTCTTTTGCAAGACCACCTTTTATATGTTGTGGTACAAATGTATCGACAGCTAATAAATCTTGAATTTTTATTAGATTTGGATGTTGGTTTGTAAGATTAGACATTACTTGTCTTACTCTCTCTAACATTCCCCCCGCATTAGTTCCACTTTCACCTTTTATATCATTTATTGGGCTGACGTTATTTATGCATTTCATTATCTCTTGAGCACCTGAATCTACATTTACCCTTGATTTTTTTGTTTGTCCTATTACTTCTAACTCACCTGCTGGGATACGTCTTTCTTTCACATCACCTTTAGGGGTTTTTATAACTACTGCTGATCTATTACCTATAAGAGCTCTAGCAATTGGAACAATATGTTTTGTCTCATCTGAAGTCAAATTAAATAATGTAGCTATACCATATGGATTTGACAATACTTCTATAACCTTACCTATTGGTGCTACTTCTATAGCTGCCAACATTCCTATAGGAACCTTATCTATTAAAGTTACTTCATCGACAATAGGTATTTTATGGTCTAACCTGTTATTTATTAAAACTCCATCATCATTTTTTACTATCGCCCCATTTATATTGAATATATTATTGTAATGATTTATTAATTTTGCAGCAAATTCAAAATTAACATGCTCGGGAACTACGACTATAACTTCTTTTTCTTTTACTTTTTCTAAATCTGTTATTAAAGCTGTAACACCTACTCCAACTCCCTGTCCTCCAGGAGTATTTGGGTTGTGTCCTATCATAGTAGACTCTGTTATTATTGTTTCTGTTATAGTCTCCATCGCAACATCACCGATTACTGGTGCTGCTTCGTTAACCCTAATTCTATCTAAATCACTTAAAGCTAAATTTGCTTTATCTAGAGCTTTTCTAAGGGAATTAAACACACCGTTGATATTTTGCTTAGTTCCCTTAATTCCTGTTGTTGGAACTATGCTACTAGATAAAAATTCAATTTTGTTATTTTGTATTTTAGCTAGAGCTACTTCAGTAGTAGCATTACCTATATCTATACCTGCCACTATTTCCATAGCATACCTCCATAAACATTAATTACTCAGCTCTTAATCTTCCTCTTAATGCGTAAACATCTGCTGCTTCTCTAACAAATGCTGCGTTTATTTTACAATTGTATTGATTTTCTAATTCATCAGCTATTTGATATAATTCAGCTTTTGTAGATCTATAAGGTCTTAAAGCATTGTATATTTCAAGTATTCTTTTATCTGGAACTGCAATAAGTTCAGCAGCTCTTCTAAGGTTTGATGCAAAGGCATCTCTTCCTACAGATTCTGCAACTTGAGCTTGCATTTCTAGTGTTTCTGGAGCTATTCTTATATCTTCAGATTTTATTTCACCGTTTATAACTTTATCTAAAGTTAAATCGTCTAATGCCATACCTGATTGAGCTTTTATTTTTTCGCTCATTTTTTCACCTAATGGGTAGTTTTCTGCTGTAACTTTACAACATTCTTTCTTAGGAGTGCACTGAGCTTGTGGTGCTTGAGTTTGTCCTAAATTTTTTAATACTTCTTCAACAATTTGTTTTATTAATACATCATTTTGACTCATTTTGAACCTCCCTATTATTTAAACTCAACTTTTAATTCTTGAGGTTTTTTATTTCTATCTGCATATTGAGTTTCTTTTATATGTAATAATGCTGCTATTGCTTGATATTTTGGTCTAGCCATTTGGTCATTTCTTACTGGAACTGGTGTTGGTGATTCGCTTTTAGCATATTTAGCTGCATTTTTACCTATAGCTCTATATGTTGGTAAATCTATTAATGGAGCTTGAGAGAATAATTCTACGTTACTAAGTGGTGGTAAATCTTTTTGATGTATTACTGTAGTCCCTTTAGATTGTATTCCTATTCCTATTCCTGAACCACTCATTTCAGCTGCATCATGAGCTATAAAAGAAACGTCTGAAGTTCTGTATACTTTTACAAATCTATAATTTAGACCTTCTTCTTCTATACCTGCTATTATTTCTTTTAATACTTTGGCGTGATCTATTCCTATTATAGTTTTAGTTTGATGTACGCCAAATGCTGGAGCTAACCCAATAACAACTTCGTCTGGTCTGTGGTCTGGAACAAAGTCCCCAACTTCAGTTATAAATAATTTACTTACTTCTTCTTCTGGCACTGGGCTAGCTACTGGTGCTGGAGCTTCTGCTTTAACTTCTTCTTTAGCAGGAGCAGCTTCTTGTGTTATCCCTTCTTGTGCTATTTCTTTTATAACCTCTTCTATTACACTTCTTAAAACTTTTTCATCTATTGCCATAATCTATCACCTCTCTTTTAATAATCCTCTGGACTCTTCGCGTTGTTGATGTTTTTGATTTCTTCCCATCTTTCACCTTCAACTTGATATCCTGTTTTTGGTCCAGCGTATGTATTAGGGCAGTTTACAGCACTTTGAACTTTGAAGTCTTTATCAAGTATTGCTGCTGTGTGTAAGTAATCCCCAGCAACTTTTTGTTTACTCAATTTGAATACGCTATCTGCAACATCTTCAAATCCTGCTTTATATAAAGCTTTTATTATATCTATTCCTGTAGTACCTCTCGCCATCATATCTTCTGCAGCTTTTAAATCTTCAACTACATTTCTATCTGGCATATCTTTACTACCATGTGCATAAGTAGCTGCTTCTACTTCTTCATCAGTTATTTCTGTTAATCCTAATTCTTTAAATAATCCTTGTATAGCTCTAGCAGCTTTATTTCTAACTCTTACTACATCTTCTTCTTTAACCGGTCTTAGACCACCATCTATTTTTAAATCTCTTTGGATTATATTCCAGTCATCATAATCTTCTGCATCCCAGTTAGAACCAGCGAACATATTATCATAGTTTGGAGTAGCACTATATCCTGAACATATAAAGTCAGTTCCTGGTACCATTTGCATTAATGAACGAGCAACTCTTCTTAAATCAGAGTGAGTGAATGTTTGGTCATTACTAGATGCACACTCTAAATCAAGCATTGCAGCTATTAAGTTTTCTGCTAATACGGCTCTTATACCACTTGGAACACCAGCAGGCACACCTATACAACTTACTGAACCATTTTGGATACCTTGAACACCGCAACCTTTAGTTACATATAAGCATCTAGATTCTAAGTAAAGCATTGATTTACCTTCAGCATATCCCATTTGTACTTCTGAACCTGTACCAGATGTAAATCTCATTTTTAATCCTCTTGATGCATAAGAAGATGCTAAGAAACCTTTAGACCATGGAGTATCATCACCATCCATGAAAACTGGTTCTGTTCCATATACTGAAACTGTTTCAGCATATGCAGTAAAACCTTTCATACCTAATTCAAGTTCAGTCGCTTCTTCAACTGCGCATTGAGTAAGTATACCTGGTCTACCAACTTGTGCACCTATCATTATTGCAAGTGCATTAAATGGTGCATATCTAACTATACCAACTGTTGTTTCTTGTTCATCAAATCCTCTAAGTGCAGCTTCGGCAGCATCTGCAGCTATTTGGATTGGATTGTCTTTTACATTTGTAACGTGGCATTGATTTGATGGTCTTTGTCTAGCTCTCATTTTTGTAAGAGCCATCATCATCTCTAATACATTTAATTGAGATACAACTTCTGTTATTTTTGCTGGAGTCATAGCAGTTGTCAAACCTACTATGTCAGCTCTTGTAACATTTATATCTACCAACATCCTAGCTAATTTTAGAGAATCCATAGCCATAACTTCTTCAGTTTTTTCTAGATTAATACCGTGGTCTGCTATAAAGTAATCTAGCATGTCGAAGTCTTTTCTTGTTTTTCCATCTAACTCTACAACTAAACCGTTTTCTAATTTTATACTTGGAGTTGGGTCATTTGGTCCTTCCATAGCTATTAAACCAACTTCTGGCCATTCTTTTACGAAACCGTCTTGGTTAACTGGTCTATTTTCTAATACTTCAAAACGTTTAGATCTCAAAACGTTCACTCTCCTTCTTTAATCGTTATTCTATTTAAACTCAATCCTTAATATCTATTTATATATATGGAACTGTAGTTGATGTTGGTTCTGTTCCATCTAAAGTTTTAAGAACTTTTAAACCTACTTCTCTTGCAGCTATTATCGCTTGTCTAACTGCTCCTGAATCTCCTGAGAAAGTTAATATAACTTCGTTTGAAAAGCTTGTTCCACCATTACCTGGAGTAGATACGCCTACTACATCTACGTTTGCCGCTTTGACAGCAGTATCTGCTAATAAAACACCTATTGCTGCTGGTGCACCAACTGTTATACCAAAAGATTTTCCTATTGGAGCTCCGAATGCTTTATTTAAAGCATAACTTGCTCTTGCAGTATATTGGAATTCTAAATGACCAGCAGAAGTTCCATATACATCACCAAAAGTTCTATCTAATTCTTTTAATGTAACTTCTACAGCACGTCTTGCATCTGATACATCTTCTGCTCCAAATATAATTAAAGAACCATGTCCTGCTCCACCTTCTGTATCTCTTGGAAGTTCGATTAATACTATTTCACTATTTGTAGCTTTTACTGCTTCATCTGCAGCGAATATTTGAGGACCTGCCCCTGTTCTATCCCCAATTATACCTATTGATCTATATTTAGGGTCTATTTTTAAAGCTTCATGTATACCTGCATCTAAGTTTGCTATTACAAGACCTATAGTACTACCTATAGCTGTTCCAACAAATTCTGTTAATCCGCAACCTGTAAAATTTGCTGTGCAAGGAGCTTTAGCTTCTTCTTTAGATTCGCATTTTTCTTCTTGTACTTCTTGTTTTTGTACTTCTGGGGCATCAGCCATTTTTTTCATAACCTCACCCATAATTTTTTGCATTAAATCTTCGTTCATATTTTATTCCTCCTTAAATTTATAGGTTTATAATTGTTGTTTTGGTAATATTCTTTCAACATCTGTATGTGGTCTTGGGATTACATGTATAGATACTACTTCTCCAACTTTTTGAGCAGCTACTGCTCCTGCATCTACTGAAGCTTTAACAGCTCCGACATCCCCTCTTACCATTACAGTTACTAACCCAGAACCTATTTTTTCATATCCAACTAAAAAAACGTTTGCTGATTTGACCATTGCATCTGCTGCCTCAATCGCACCAACTAATCCTTTAGTTTCAATCATTCCTAGAGCTTCTCTTTGCATATCTAGTAACCTCCCTCCTATTTCATACAAAATAAGATATTATTTAGAATTGATAAATTTGTTGCTATTTAATTTTATTTTTATTTACCTAATTAAAAGTGTATCTCAATTAATATGAGAATTAGTTGAACTATTAGTGCATATTTTGGCAAAAAAAAATTACCTTTTTACAGGTAAAATCTAATTTATCTTTTTTTATTGTATACGATACAATAAAATTTTGAATTTCAAACTATAATTTGTCACTTTTATGCCATAATGATAACAAAATATTATATAGTAATAACAAAATAGTATCATACAAACAAAGGCGAAGGTTTTCCTCCGCCTTATCTATTCATTATTTAGTTGTTTCTACATACGTAAATGCATTTTATTTTTTATGCACTGCTCTCTATACTCGCTAGGTGTTACTCCTACCTTTTTCTTAAATACTTTGCTAAAATAATTAGGTTGGTTAAATGCTAGTGATATAGATATATTTACTATAGGTATATTTTTATCAGCCAACATCTCTTTAGCTAAGTCTATCTTTCTATCTGTAACATATGTCACAAAGTTTATTCCAACTTCTTTTTTAAATATTTTGCTCAAGTAGTGTGGTGTTATATTTATATTTTTTGCAACTTCTTCTAATGTTATATTCTTTTTAATATTTTTTTCGACATATTGAATTGCCTCTTGTGTATAATCATTTAAATTGTTTAATTCTTTGTCGTATACTTCTTCCCCACTATCTGTTTCTAAACAATCTAAAAAACTATTTTTATCTTTTGGAAGTTCTTGATTATCCTTATCCATATATTTATTTATTGTCTTAATAATAATCTCTTCTCTGACTGGTTTTATAAAGTAATCATTTACTTCTAGTTCAAAAAGTGTTTCTGCTAAATTATAACTACAATCACCAGTGATAACTACTATTGGCATATCATTTTTCTTTATTCTAATATATTTACAAAGCTCTGTCCCATTAATTATAGGTATATTAATATCTATAATCGCTAAATCAATTTCTCTTTCATTTATTGTATGTTTAGCTGTTAGACCATTATCAACTTTTATTATCTCTACTTTTTCTTTAAATTCCTTTGAAATAATTAATTCTAAAACATTAGCAGACAAATATTCATCCTCTACAATTAATATCTTATACATTGTTTTCCACCTCAACCATAGGTATTTTTATATTTATGATAAGCCCTGTTGTTTTAAAATTAGCACTATACATCTCTAATTTATATTCTTGTCCATATAAACTTATCAGCCTTTGATTTATATTATAAAGACTTGTAGATTTATCTTTATTTTTATAATCAATATCTTCTATGATTCTCTTTATATTTTCTGCTGAAATACCATCTCCATTGTCAATTACTTCTATTATAAAGTTGTTACTATCCTCATATCCTTTTATTCTAAGTTCTGATGTTTTTATGTTTTTCTCCACTACATATTTAATAAAGTTATCTAAAACTGGTTGTAGTATCATAAAAGGACACTTGAGGTCGTGGTATTTTTTATCTATGGCTATGCTATAATTTATTTTTTCTCCAAATCTTACCTTTTGGATATTCATATAACTCTCAGCATAATTTATCTCATCATATAAATAAGTAATACCTTCGTTTTCATTTCTCAAACTATATCTAATTAAATCTGAAAAACTGTGTATAATATCTAATGTTTTTGGCGCTTGCTCTATATATGCCAAGTTTTGAATAGTATTTAACGCATTGAATATAAAGTGTGGATTTATTTGGTACTGTAATGTTTTTAATTTTAATTCCCTTAATGTCTTTTCTAAAGCTACTCTCTTTTTCTCTTCTTCTATCAATTTTGTTTCTTTTTGCATTAATTCTTCTTTTATCATATTTACAAATTTGTTTTCTAACATATATGTAGAAATCCTGTAAATTAGATCTGCTGCCGATTCTAAATCGTCATACTTTTTTTCTTCAATAGAATTGTAGCATTTTTCTAATTTCTCACCACTCCATTTTGATAACTTTCCAAAAGCCCCTGTTTTTTCGTCACATTCATCTTCATCAATTAACTTAGATTGTCCACCTAATATTGCCCCAATATAATTATTATTTATTACAAGTGGAACAGAAAAATCATATAGACCTGCATGGCACTTATATATGTGTGGTTTTCTATTAATTAATGATTGTATCCCTCCATATGCATCACATTTATAGCATTTATCTCTCCACTTAGGATCTTTTCTAATTTCTGTGCAAAAATTTGTGAAATTACTTGGAGTGGTAATGGGTCTTCCCTCATAATCTACTGTTACAGCAGCTACATTTGTTGATTTTGCAAATATATCCTGAATTTCTTGTAGGATATTAATATCGATTAGTTCTTCTAATTTAATATCTGTAACCATATAAAATCCCCCTTATTTAAAGACCATATAGTTAATATCTGGCCCTCCTATTAATAGGCTAAAAATAAATTTAAAATAATTATAAGATTCTATCAAAGTTTGTTTTCCATTTATTGTATATGTTAAATTTTATCATAAGTATCATAGAAATAGTAATTTTTATTACTCACAAGCAACTATTTTTTATAAAGTGTAATTTTTTATTCAGTTATTGCAAAATATTTGCTTATTATAAATTTATCATTCTTCTATGATACTATATTTATAACCTTGTTTTTCTTATATGAATAACGCTGACATAGATTTATATTTTGTAATTTCACATCTAAAGGGGGGAATATATTTTGAGTGAATTGTTTATTGTTATATTTGCATCACTTGGAATTGGTATTTATCATATAGGACATTATTTCTTATTTGATTCCAATTTATCAACTTATTTCAGAATATTATTCGGTTTAATTGTATTATTTTTTATACTTCGATTTTTATATTATAAAATAAGATTTAAGATTTCACTATCTAAAGTAAATATCGATATATATGATTATAAATTTTATAAGACTTGCAATAATCTGTTCAATAAGTTATCTTATATAATAAGCAGTTTTTTATATAATTCTATATCTGAATATAAATTCACTATAAAAGACTTCAGCATTACCAAAAACTACTCTACTAGAGAAACAAATGATACAGAGTATTATCTAAAATTGAGATTACGTTGGTATGCATATGTAAGGTTTACTTATACAAGAACTAGGATTGCTATAAAAAAAGCTGATAATTTTTCATTTGAACACCAAAACACTATGATTTTAAGGGCTTTATCTGAAGAAGATAGAGAGAAATACTTAAACTATAAATCTAAAATTGAAGAATTAGAAAATGAAAACGCCGAGTTGCGTGAAGAATTGAAATATTATAAAAATTTAAATATCCTCTTTTCAAAACGTAATATTTATGATAATATGACATAGTAATGAAAACTACTTGTTATTACAAAGAAAAACATAA